>CAYLMS010000044.1:0-9228 GCA_964384455.1 uncultured Microbacterium sp.
AGCCAGCCTGCCTGCGGCTGCCGCGGGCCGTTCAGTGTGTAGTGGCGCAGGCCGCGGCGCGCGACGAGCTGCGCGATGGCCTGTCCGCGCAGCAAGTCGTCGTCGGCGCTGTCGCGCGTGACCAGCACGGCGTCGCCTGGCGCATACGGCTCGGACTGCAGCAGCGCCACCAGCGGCGCGACCCCGGCTCCGGCGCCGAACATCGCGACCCGCGCGCCCTGACGTCGTGCGCCCGTCATCGTGCCGAACGGCCCTTCCAGCAGCACGCGGGTGCCCGGCCGCAGCCGGGTCAGCCGCTCGGTGCCGTCGCCCACCTGGCGCGCGGCGATCACGAGGGTGTCGGCTTGCGGCGCCTCGGCGAGCGAGAACGGGTGCCCGCGCATCCAACCCGGGCCGGCGAGGAAGCGCCACACGAAGAACTGGCCGGCCTGCGCACCGAGGCTCGCCAGGTCGCGGCCGCGCATGCGCACCACCACCCCTTCGCGCCCGTCGCGCTCCACCGATTCCACCCGCACGACGTGCCTGGCGGAACGCCACAGCGGCACGACGATGCGGTATACGAACACGGATGCCGCCGCCGCCGCCCACAGCGCCCACCAGTAGAAGGCGGTGACGGGCTGTGCGAAGTCGGCGCCCGTCCACAGCATGTGCGGGATGGCCAGACCCACGCCGAGGTAGCCGTACAGGTGCAGCAGATGCCACGACTCGTAGCGCAGGCGACGGCGCGCCCGCCGTGCCGAGGTGACCACCACGAGCACCAGCAGCGCGGTCGCCGCCGTGGCCAGCAGCATCCCGGGGTAGTCCCACACGAACTGCCACAGCTGCACGAACGGATTGATGCCGTCCTGCATCGCGTACCCGGCGACGAGCAGCACGATGTGCGCGAGCAGCAGCCAGAACGACCAGAATCCGGTCAGCCGGTGCAGTCGGGTGATGCCATCGCGGCCGAATCCCCGCTCGAACAGCGGCACCCGAGCCATCAGCAGCACCTGGTAGAGCAGCAGATTCGCCGAGGCGAGGCCCGTGATGCGGCCGAGCCCGTTGAGTGCGGCGGCACCGCCCTCGCCGAGGGCCTGCACTCCGCCTCCGTGCACCCACAGCACGCACACGGCCAGGCTCGTACCCCATACGACCGACACGGCCAGCAGGTTCCAGACGCGCCTGCGGTCGTGCGCGGCGCGCGCGGCGATGACCTCTCCCACGCGCGTGCGCGCTCGGGGGCGGGGCTGCGCCGAACTGGTCATGTGGCTCATCCTGCGCCGTGCACTCCCAGACGGGGCTGAGAATGTCGCGGAATGGGGATTGCTGGGCATTCTCATAGGTTGTGCAGACGGTCGCCACGGCGATCGCTCCGTGCCAGGGTGAGGGTATGGCTGACACGTCGCTGCAGTTCCTCGGCGCGACCGACTCGGTGACCGGGTCGCGCTACCTCCTGCACACCCCGACCGCGCGCATCGCGGTGGACTGCGGGCTGTTCCAGGGCTACCGTGCGCTGCGCGAGCGCAATCGGCTGCCCTTCCCCGTCGATCCCGCGAGCATCGACGCCGTGATCGTCACGCACGCCCATCTCGACCACACCGGGTATCTGCCCGCACTGGTGGCGCAGGGCTTTCGCGGACGCATCCATGCCACCGCAGGCACCGCCGAGCTGAGCGCGATCATCCTCGCCGACAGCGGCAGGCTGCAGGAGGAGGAGGCGCAGCACCATGGCAGGCACGGCACCTCGCGGCACGAACGGCCCGCGCCGCTATACACCGAGGAGGATGCGCACGCCGCCATCGCCCGGTTCACCCCGCATGCCTTCGACGCGCCGACGCAGATCAGCGACCTGACGGTGACGTTCGTGCCTGCCGGCCACATCCTCGGCGCCGCGCAGTTGCGCATCGACGCACCCGGCGGGCGCGTGCACTTCACCGGCGACCTCGGCCGCGTCGACGATCCGCTGATGCAGCCGCCGCGGCCGCTGGAGACCACCGACGTGCTGGTGACCGAGGGCACCTACGGCAACCGGGTGCACCCCGCCGTGGATGCGACCGCGATGCTCGGCGAGGTGGTGCGCCGGGTGTGCGGCCGGGGCGGGGTGGTGGTGATGCCGGCATTCGCGATCGGGCGGGCCGAGACGCTGCTGCTGCACCTGGCCCGGCTGCGGCGGCGCGGAGAGCTGCCCGACGTGCCGGTGTATCTGAACAGCCCGATGGCGGTGAACGCATCGGAGATCTACGCCCGGCATCCGGAGGAGCACCGGCTGAGCCCTGCCGAGTTCGACGCCATGTACCACCTCGCGCACCTCGTGCACGGGGTCGAGGAGTCGAAGCGGCTCAATCAGGCGGCGGGCCCGGCGATCATCATCTCAGCGAGCGGCATGATCGAGGGCGGTCGCGTGCTGCACCACGTGGCCGCCTACGGTCCCGATCCGCGCAATGCGATCGTGCTGACCGGTTTCCAGGCCGGAGGCACGCGCGGCGCACGGCTGCAGCGCGGCGAGCGGTCGTTGCGCATCTTCGGGCAGGACGTGCCGATCCGTGCCGAGGTGGTGTCGCTCGAGATGATGTCGGCGCACGCCGACGCCGATCAGCTGATCACGTGGATGGGCACCGCCCCGCACGCGCCCGGGCAGGTGTACGTGACGCATGCCGAGCCGGAGGCGGCAGACACGCTGCGGCTGCGCATCGGCCGCGAACTGGGCTGGCATGCCCGCAACCCGCAGCTGGGCGAGGAGGTGCCGGTCGCCCCTCGCTGAGCGCTACTGCGCGTTGACCGACAGCATCCAGGCGATGCCGAACCGGTCGGTGAGCATGCCGAACCGGCCGCCCCACGGCGGAGTCTCGAACGGCATCGTGACCGTGCCGCCCGCGGCGAGGCCGTCCCAGAATCGCTGCAGCAGCGCCTCGTCGGTGCCGTCGATCGACACCGAGACGCCCGCGGCCGGCGCATACGGCATCGTGCTGGGCGTGTCGGAGGCCATCAGGGTGAGCCCGTCGGCGGTCTCGAGCTGTGCGTGCATCACCTTGTCGTGCTCGGCGGCCGGCAGCCCCATGCCCCCGTAGGCGGCGAAGGTGTTGACGGTGAGGTCGCCGCCGAGCACCGATTGGTAGAACTCCATGGCCTCGCGGGCATCGCCGCGGAACGACAGGTATGGGTTGAGTCTCGTCATGACGGGCTCCTCGATCGGGCCGATGCCGAGGCGGATGCCGCGGTGAGGTCCAGTGTGCACCCCGGCTGCGACATCCGCCATGGCGTCAGCCCGCGGCGACCCGCTCCGCGGTGGTCAGTCGCACCATCGGGTCGAGCAGTCCCATCAGTGCCACCGCCTGCTCGTGCGCCTCGTCGGTGACGCCGGCGCAGGCGTCGGTGACCACCGTCACCCGCTTGCCCGCATCTACCGCGCCGAGCACGGTCGACAGCACGCAGCAGTCGGTGGCGACGCCGCACACCGCGACGTGCTCGTCGTCGGCGACCAGGCCGGCGAGTTCGACCCCCCATTTGGAGAAGGTCGGCAGAGTGAGCACCGTGTCGCCGGGGCCGGCGGCGAGCGTCAGCTCCCACGCCGCCGAGTCCGGCTCCTGCCGGCATCCCGCCCACCGGTCGTAGTAGGCGCTCCAGCTGCCGCGCTCGTCGGGGTCGCGCACGAACTTCGTGAACACCACCCGGCCCGCGAACTGCTCGGCCAGACCGGCGATCCGCTCCGACGCGGCGTCGTAGCGCGGCACGCACCACTCGCTGTCGGCCGACCGGAAGATCTCCTGCATGTCGATCACGATCAGGGCGGTGGGACCGCCCGTAGCGCTCACGACACCCGCTCGGCGACGGCGCTGCCGCGGCCGAGCAGCTTGGAGAGCGCAGGCAGCGGACGCAGCGCCAGGTAGGCGATGGCCGCGGCGGCGGCACCGGCGAGGTACGACATGTCACCGTACTGCGCGAACACGTGCGCCAGCGGACCGGTGTACAGGTTCGACGACCAGAACAGCGACGAGAACAGGCACGCGAGCACCCACGCGACGAAGCCCCACTCGACGGTGCGCCGGGTGTCGAACAGCTCCAGCACGACTTGCTCGGTGCGACCGCGCATGCGCAGGTAGTAGTCCAGCAGCAGCACCGTGCTGAACGGCACGACCAGGTAGGCGAGGATGTTCAGGAAGTCGTAGAAGCTGCCGTACGGATTGGTCTGCATGAGCAGGGTCACGCCGAGGCTGACCACCGCGATCACGATGACGCCGATCACCCGGTTGACGGGAATGCGGATCGTGATGAGCGACAGCGAGCCGCCGTACAGATTCATGGCGCTCACCGGAAGCGTGGACAGCACCACCGTGATCATCGCCACCGGCGCCCACGCCCCAGTCAGCTGCGCCAGCGCCGGGATCGCGTCGAGCTTGCCCGCGAAGCTGGAGACCAGCACGCCGATGCCGCCGAGCCACATCATCGAGACGAAGGTGCCGCCCGCGGTGTAGAGCATCACCTTGGTGTGCGAGGTGCTCGGCGCCAGATACCGCGAGAAGTCCGACGCGAACGGGGTCCACGTCATCACGTAGGCGAAGAAGAACCCGGCGAAGGTGACCCAGCCGCCGATGCCGCCGATGTACAGCGGTGCGTGCGGGTTGACCCCCGTGGTCAGGTCGACCTTCTGCAGCGACAGCACGGTGATCACGGCGAACAGTAGTGCGAGCACCACCGTGGCGATCTTGTTGATCAGGTGGATGAGGTTGTAGCCCCAGATGGCGAACACCGCCTGCACCGCGAAGATCACGGCGGCGGCCAGCCAGAACGGCACGTCGACCAGGGTGCGCAGTGCGATCACGGCGAACACGGTGTTCACCGCGGTCCACCCGATCGCGGAGATCACCGTGAGCAGGGCGATCGGCACGAAGTTGGCGAAGAAGCCCATCGGACCGCGCCCCTGGATCTGCTGCGGCACGCCGAGCTTGGTGCCGATGCCGGCGAGCACGCCCATCAGGATCGACCCGAGCAGGGTTCCGGCGGCAGCGGCCGTCAGCCCCTGCATGACCGTCAGGCCGAACAGCGAGGAGAAGAACCCGGTCACCAGCACGGCGAGCACCATGTTGGCGGCGAACCACAGTGTGAACTGCTGGCGCGGGTGGCCGTGCCGCTCGCTGATCGGGATGACCTCGGTCGCGAACGGCTCGGTGCGGATGATCGAGGTGCCGTAGGTGGGGGCGCTCTCGTCGGGGCGGTCTGTGGCGTTCATGCTGCTCTTCTCGGGTTGCGATTTTGTGGAGACGGCGCGGCTCAGAGTTCCTGAAGCTGCGCGCCGTCGAAGAAGCGCCCGGCCTTGTAGACCATCGGGGCGACGTCAGCGAGTTCGGCGTGGGTGACCTTCGCGATGAAGACGGTGTGCGTCTTTGCCTGGAAGCGCTCTTTGATCTCGGCCTCGATCGAGGCCGCCGAGCCGTCGATCAGCGGTGCGCCGCTGGGGCCGGCATGCCACTCGAGCTCGGCGAACTTGTCGGGCGTCTTCGAGGCGAAGGTGCCCACGACGTCGCGCTGCGCGTGGCTCATGATGTTGATGCCCAGGTGACTGGACCGGAACAGCGCAGGGTAGGTCTGCGCCGTCTTCTGCACGCAGACGAGCACCAGCGGCGGCTCCAGCGACACCGAGGCATAGGAGTTGGCTGCGAGCCCGCGGGGCTCACCGTCCTCATCGATCGTGGTCACGACCGTCACCCCGGTGACGAACTGGCGGTTGAAGCCTTTCAGCGCGTCCAGATCGGGCGTGCGCCCAGGGGTGTCGACCACGAGCCCCGACAGGTCGGCCTCGAACGCCGACTGCAGCGAGGGCACCCCCAGGTCGGCGAGCAGCTCGCTCTGGTCCCAGGTGACCCGTTCGGTCATCACCCGTCCGTCGCGCAGCTCGAGCAGGTTGGATCCGCGCGTCTGCACCTGCCGGCCGGTCGGCGGCACCCCGTACAGCGGATTCGCGAAGGTGCCTGTCGAGTGCCAGAAGATCGCGGCGCTCGCACCGTCGGCGTCGACCACGAGGCTGTCGATCGAGGTGATCAGATCGGGGAACGCGGCCCGCACATCGCGGATGTCCTGCTTCAATCCGGCGAGGTCGGAAGTCTGGCCCGACTGGGTGCCCAGGCGGCGGTAGTCCGGATGAAGGATCGCATCCAAGGCGTCCACCGCTCCGCCGTCCCAGGCCGCTTCCCAGGCCGCGATGATGGCTGTTCGAATCTCTTGCATGCATCACATGGTAGGCACGACCTCGCGCACCGTCAAGATCGCGTCGATAATCCCTAGAAATCAATGATACTTCGTGCACCAGTTGAGAAGTGCATGCATGCACGGTATGCTTGTTGCATGCAAGCACGGACAACGCCGGCTACTCTCCTCGCCGACGCCTCACCGCAGGACTCCCTCCTCGACCGGATGCGACGGCTCGTCGTGGGCGGATCCGTCCAACCAGGCGATCTGCTGCCCGAGGTATACCTGGCCCAGGAGTTCGAGGTGAGCCGCACCCCCGTGCGCGAGGCGCTCAAGCAGCTCGAGCGTGAGGGCCTCGTCGAGATCCGGCCGCGAGTAGGCACGTTCGTACGCAAGCCGACGCGTCGCGAGATCGTCGAGCTGTTCCAGTTGAAGGAGTCGCTGGAGGGACTCGCCGCCGGCCTGCTGGCCCGCCGCGGCGATGTCATCGAGTTGCGCCGACTCGAACGCAACGTCTCTGACGAGAGCGAGGCGGTGCGTAAAGACGACCGGGGCGCGTACACGGAGCTCGTGCACGACTTCCACCGCACGCTCGTCGTCGGCGCCGACAATCAGAAGCTGGCGGAGCACTACGAACTGCTGATGAACCAGCTCGCCTACCACCGCATCGTCGTGCAGACGATCGAACAGCCCGGCCGGCTGGCCGACTCGCATCAGGAGCACCGCGCCATCGTCACCGCGATCCGCTCGAAGGACCCGATCGCCGCCGAGCTGACCACCCGGCGCCACGTGCTGGCATCCAGCCAGGCGGCCCTGGTGGGCGACACCCTCGGCGAGGTCGACCTCGCGCCCGAGCGGATGGAGGCCTAGCCGATGCCTGCGACGACCTCAGCGACGGTGCCCGCGCGCGCAGTCGACCTCAGCGAGCGCAGCACCCTGCGCGGGATCGACGATCTCGCCGACGCGATCGGACTCCGCCGCGTCGCGACGTGCACCGAGCAGTTCCGCGCTGCGGACGGCACGCCGGTGCGGCGAGCCGCGGCGACGGCGATCGTGCGCAACCCGTGGCTCGGCACCGGCACCAGCACCGACCTGTCGCCTGGCACCGAGCGCGTGGCACCCGTGCTCGCGAAGATCCTGGCCGATCGCCTGCTGCACGCCCTGGGCGGCGCAGAGCAGATCGAAGCGTTCGGCAAAGCCGCGTTCGCCGGACACGACGGCGAACTCGAGCACGCCGCCGCGCTCATCCACACGCCCTATTTCGGCAACCTCGTGCGCGAAGCGCTCGACGGCACGTCGATCCTGTGCTTCGTCGACGGGCGTGCGCAACCCGGCGACACCGTACGGGTGCCGCTGTGGCACAAGACGGCCGCAGCGACCCGCAGTCACTACCAGACCGTCGACGTGCTGCTCAGCGACGGCCCGCACCGAGACGAACTGGCGATCATCGCGGTCGCCGGCACCGGCGGGAGACCGCACGCACGCATCGGCGACCGCAGCTCCGACCGGCCGGTCACGGCCGACATCCTGAAAGGCATCGCACTGTGAACCACCGCAAGATCATCACCATCGTCGAAGAGACGCTGCGCGAGGGCGGGCAGGCCGTCGACCCCGAGGCGCGCGTCGCGATCGTCGCCGTCGTCATCCCCAATCCGTGGGCAGGTCAAGGCTTCGTCGCCGACCTCTCCGAGGGCATCGCCGCCACGGCCTCGGCGGTCGGCGCGCTGCTCGCACCACTCGTGACGGCCGCGCTCGATGCACCGGTCGAGGCCTACGGCAAAGCCGCGATCGTCGGTCTCGACGGCGAGATCGAACACGGCTCCGCGCTCATCCACACGCTCCAGTTCGGCGATCACTTCCGCAAGGCCGCCGCCGCCACCACACTGCTGCCTGCCGTCGAGAAGCGCGCCGCGGCCGGCACCACATTCGACATCCCGCTGAAGCACATCACGGATGCGACGATCCGCTCCCACCATCAGAGCGTCGAGGTGCGCATCCCGGATGCCCCGCACCCGGGTGAGATCGTCATCGCCCTGGCCGCAGCATCCCGCGGTCGCCCACAGCAGCGCCTCGCCCCCCTGTCCACCGAGCAGTAGGGCCGGTCATGTCCGCAACGCCCGTCGTGCTGCTGCACGGTGTCGGTCTCGACCGCACCGTGTGGCAGCCGGTGCAGGACGCGCTCGACCTGCCCTCGCTCGCCCTCGACCTTCCCGGTCACGGCGCACAGCCCCCGCTGACGGCCCCGGCCACGCTGGCAGGGCTCGCGGACGACGTGCTCGCCCGAATGCCCGACGCACCTGTGCACCTCGTCGGCTTCTCGCTGGGTGCGCTGATCGCGCAGCACATCGCCCGCTACGCGCCGCAACGAGTACGCACTCTCACCAGCGTGAGCTCGGTGTGCCGGCGCACTCCGGCCGAGCGCGCCGCGGTGCGCGCACGGCTCGACACCGCGCGACGCGACTTCTCCGCGACCGTCGAGGCGTCGCTCGCGCGCTGGTTCCCCGACGACTCGACACCACCGGAGCTCAGCGAACGAACGCGTCGCGTGCTCGAGGGCAACGACCCCGACTCGTTCTGTCACGCCTATGCGGTGTTCGCCGAGGCCGACGCCGTGATCGGCCCGGAGCTGCCGCTGATCGCCGTGCCGTCGCTCGCCGTCACCGGCGCCCTCGACCCCGGGTCGACCCCCGAGATGACGCGCCGGCTGGCGAGCGCCATCCCCGGATGCCGGGCCGAGATCGTGCCGGGCGCCCATCACCTGCTCCCCGTCGAGAACCCGCGCGCGCTGTGCGACGCGCTCATCCCGCTGTTCACCGCTGCCTGAGGACCACCCATGACCATTCGACTCGACCACTTCATCGACGGCGCGCACGTCGCCCCCGCCGAAGGCGCCTGGTTCCCCAGCACCAATCCGACCACTCTCGAGACGCTCTACGAAGCTGCTCGCGGCGGGACGGAGGACGTCTCGCGCGCGGTCGCCGCCGCGCGGCGCGCCTTCGAGTCCTCGGCGTGGAGCCGGCTCAGCGCCACGGCCCGCGGTCATCTGCTGCGACGGCTCGGCGACCT
>CAYLMS010000045.1:0-9188 GCA_964384455.1 uncultured Microbacterium sp.
TAGATGCAGCGCACCTGCTTGTCGGCGTCGCCCGAGTCCCAGTTGGACTTCTGGTTGATGATCGTGTCGATCGCGATGGCGGTCTTGCCGGTCTGGCGGTCGCCGATGATCAGCTGGCGCTGACCGCGGCCCACCGGGATCATCGCGTCGATCGCCTTGATGCCGGTCTGCAGCGGCTCGTGCACGCTCTTGCGCTGCATCACGCCAGGCGCCTGCAGCTCCAGCGCGCGGCGGCCTTCGGTGGCGATCGGGCCCTGACCGTCGATCGGGTTGCCGAGCGGGTCGACCACGCGGCCCAGGTAGCCGTCGCCGACGGCGACCGACAGCACCTCACCGGTGCGGGTCACCTGCTGGCCGGCCTCGATGCCCGAGAAGTCGCCGAGCACGACGACGCCGATCTCGTGCTCGTCGAGGTTGAGGGCGAGGCCCTGGGTGCCGTCGCCGAAGCGCAGCAGCTCGTTCGCCATCGCGCCGGGCAGGCCTTCGACGTGCGCGATGCCGTCGGCCGCGTCGATGACGGTGCCGACCTCGGTCGCCGCCGCGCCGCTGGGCTCGTAGGCCGCGACGAAGTCCTTCAGCGCGTCACGGATGACGTCGGGGCTGATCGTGAGTTCTGCCATTGGTCTTCCCTTGTGTTGAGAGTCTGGGTGCGGGGCGGGCCCGCGGCGCCGTGCGGCGCGGGTCAGCCGGCGAGCAGCTGGCGCAGCTCGGTGAGCCGGCCGGAGATGCTGCCGTCGATGATGTCGTCGGCGATCTGCACGCGCAGCCCGCCCACGAGGGTGTCGTCGATCACGGTGTTCAGTGCGACGTCGCGGCCGTAGCGCGCCGCCAGCGCCGCCGTGAGCCGTGCGGACTGCGCGGCGCTGAGCGCCGTCGCCGTGGCCACCGTGGCGACGGTGCGCCCGCGCTGGTCGGCGACGGTGCGCATGGCGCCCGCTAGCAGCGCGCGCACGCGCCGCTCCCGCGGTTGCTGCACCAGCGACGCGACGATCAGCGTGGTCGCGGGGCTCGCGACCTCGCCGAACAGCCGCTGCACGAGCTCGCCCTTCGCGCTCGCCTCGCCCAGCCAGCCGCCGAGCGCGAGCTCGAGCTGCGGGTTCGCGGCGATCAGCTGGGCCACCTGGAACAGCTCGCGCTCGATGTCCGCGGCCGGGTCGGCCAGCGCCGCCGAGCGCACGGCCAGCTCTTCGATGCCGTCGACCAGGTCGCTCGCGTTCGACCAGCGCTGCCGCACGGCGGCGCCGAGCAGCGACACCGTGACGGCCGACAGCGCGGAGCCGAATACATCCGCCACCACGCGCTCGCGCGCGGCCACCGGTGCCGCCGGGTCGGCCAGCGCGCCGCTCAGCTGCGACGAGTCGCCCACGACCCGGGCCGCGGCGAACAGCTCGCGGGCCGTGCCGAGGTCGACGCCCGTGGTGGCTGCCAGCGCACCGCGGGTCGCCGCGAGAGCCTGAGTGGTCGCGCTGCCCATTAGTTCTGCGTTCCTGCGGCGGCCGCCTCGGAGCTCTCGAGTTCGGCGAGGAAGCGGTCGACGACGGCCTGCGCGCGCGCGTCGTCGGAGAGCGACTCCCCGATGACCCCGCCCGCGAGGTCGAGCGCGAGCGTGCCGACCTCGCTGCGCAACGAGACCAGCGTCGACTGACGCTCCGCCTCGATCTGCGCGTGCGCGTTCTGGGTGATGCGCGCTGCCTCGGCCTGCGCGTTCTCCTTGAGCTCGGCGAGGATCTTCGCGCCGTCGGCACGGGCCGCGTCACGGATTGCCGCGGCCTCGCCGCGCGCGTCGGCCAGCTTGGCGGTGTACTCCTCGAGTGCGGCGGTGGCCTTGGCCTGAGCCTCCTGCGCGCGCGTGATGCCGCCCTCGATCGCCTCGCGGCGCGCGTCGAGCACCTTGTTCATGCCGGGCAGCACCTTCCAGATGAAGAACACCAGGACGATGACGAAGGCGAGCGTGCCCCACAGCAGGTCGGGCAGTGCCGGGATGACCGGGCTCGGGTTCTCCGAGGCGGTGACGAATGCGGTGAGCATTCAGACTCCTTGGCTTGCGGCCGCTTACGGCTTGGGGAACGGGATGAACGCGACGGCGATCGCGATGAAGCAGAGGGCCTCGGTAAGCGCGACGCCGAGGAACATCAGGCTCGACAGGCGACCCTGCAGCTCGGGCTGACGCGCCACCGACTCGATGGTCTTGCCGATGACGTAGCCCACACCGATACCGGAGCCGATGACGGCCAGACCGAAGGCGAGCGGAGCGAGTTGTCCGACGATGTTCACAGTTTTTCCTTTCGAAGGGGGTTTGTCTTGCGCGATCAGTGCTCTTCGGCGACCGCGAGCTGGATGTAGATGGCGGAGAGGATCGCGAACACGTAGGCCTGCAGCGCCGCGACGAACAGCTCGAGCAGGGTGAAGGCCAGGCCGAAGGCGAACGAGCCGACGCCGAGCAGGCCGAGCGGGTTGCCGCTGGCCAGCACCGTGAAGAAGAAGAACTGGGTGGCCGTGAAGCACAGCACGAGCAGCATGTGCCCGGCGATCATGTTCATGGTCAGCCGCAGGGTGAGCGTGACCGGGCGCACGATGAACGTGGAGAGGAACTCCAGCGGCGTGAGCAGGAAGTACAGCGGCCATGGCACGCCGGGCAGGAAGAGCGAGTCCTTCCAGAACTTCATGCCCTTCTCGCGCATGCCCGCGTAGATGAACATGAACCACGACACGATCGCCAGCACGAGCGGCAGGCCGATCGCGGCGGTGCCCGCCAGTTGCAGACCGGGGATGGTGCCGGTGAGGTTCATGCCGAGGATGAGGAAGAACATCGTCATCAGGATCGGCTCGTAGCGGCGGCCGAGGCGCTCGCCGAGCGTGTCGTAGATGATGTTCTTGCGCGCGAACATGAACACGGCTTCGAGTGCCGCCTGGGCGCGGCCCGGCACGATCTTCGCGCGGCTGGTGCCGAGCCAGAAGATCACGACGATCGCCAGCACCACGAGGATGCGCACGGCCATCATGCGGTTCAGCTCGAAGGGCGTGCCTTCGAACAGGAGTGCCGGCGGGAAGAAGTCGTTGATCGACGGGCCGTGGAACCCGCCGTCATCGCTCGCGGCGGCGTTGATCAGTGACGCGACTTGGGTGAACAGCGTGGGCTCCGGCTTCGGGGCGCCGATCAGCATCGGCGCGACGACGGGACTTCAGAGTCGGCCTGCGAGGCTACGGCCCGCCCTCAGTGGCGAGCGGCGCCCCCGCACTCGGCGACTTCACAACCTTACCAAGGTTTCGGGTCGCTCACGTACCGGAAGACTCCCCCGACTGCTCGTCGGCGCCCTCCGACGAGGCCGGCAACGTCACCTCGCCCACGTACGGCACCCTGGTGCGTGCCATCACCACCAGATCGGTGGTCAGCGACGCCAGCACTGCGGCGACCACCGCGAAGAAGAAGACGTAGGGCTGCACCCACGGCTGGCTGCGCAGCACCAGCATCGCGACGACGAACACGATGAGCTTCACGCCGAGGCCGACGATCACGATGCCGAAGAAGATGTGGATCTTCTCCTTGCCCTCGTGGCGGCCGGCGATGAGGATGATCACCGCCGTCATGCCGAGGAACAGCGCGGTGAGCACCACGCCGACCAGGGCGCTCGCCAGGCCCGCCGGGCCGGCGTACAGGTACCCGGCGACGGAGCCGACGACGGCGAGCACGCCGGTGATGGCCGCCGAGGCGCGCAGCGTGGCGCGCAGCACCTTGTTCGCGGGCGGGGTGGATGCGGGCAGCGAGGTCATGGTCGGGTCTCCGGATTCGATGCGGACGCGGGCCGGCCGGCGCGCCGGGACGCGGGCGGCAGCAGCGTGACGGTGAGGCAGGCGGCGGCACCGACGACGCCGAAGACGACGCCCGCCCAGTACTGGCCAGGGGTGATGTACACCGAGAACACGTACATCAGCAGCAGCGACAACCCGATCACGGCGGTCCAGGCGTAGAAGATCAGCACGGCGCTGCGGTCGCTGTGACCCAGGTCGAGCATGCGGTGATGCAGATGCTTGCGATCGGGTGAGAACGGCGACTTGCCTGCGCCCATGCGGCGCAGCACCGCCAGCCCGAAGTCGAGCAGCGGCAGCATCACCACCACGATCGGCAACAGGATCGGGATGAACGCGGGCAGCACCTGCGAGCGCCCCACCTGGCCGTTGGCCAGCAGCGTCGGGTCGAACTGGCCGGTGAACGAGATCGCGGAGGTCGCCATCAGCAGACCGAGCATGAGCGCGCCGGAGTCGCCCATGAACAGCTTCGCCGGGCTCCAGTTCAGCGGCAGGAAGCCGAGGCAGGCACCGATCAGCACGGCGGCGATGAACGACGCCAGATTGAAGTAGGTCGACGAGCCGGTGTCGCGCACCCACAGATACGAGTAGGCGAAGAAGATCGCGTTGGCGATCAGGCACACGCCCGCCACCAGCCCGTCGAGCCCGTCGATGAAATTCACCGCATTCATCACGATGACCAGGGAGAACAGCGTCAGCGTGAAGCTCAGCCCGCTGGAGCCTACGGTGAGCCCGCCGATCGGCAGCGACAGGATCTGCACCCCCGACCAGGCGATCAATCCTGCAGCGAGAAACTGGATGCCGAGCTTGAGGAACCAGTCCAGATCCCACAGATCGTCGGCCACCCCGACCAGCACGATCAGCAGCGTGCCGCCGAGGATGCCGAGCGGGGTGATCGGGTTGGTCCAGATGATCGCGAAGAACGGGGTCATCGCCGACAACCCGAACGCGCACAGCACGCCCAGGAACATCGCGATCCCGCCCAACCGAGGGGTGGGAGTGGTGTGCACATCGCGGTCGCGGATGCCCGGGTAGAGCTTGAACCGCAGGCTCAACCGCCACACGCCCCAGGTCAGCGCCAGCGTCACGACGGCGGTGACGAGGATCGTGAGCAGGTACTGCTTCACTCTGCGCGCGCCTCGGCGGATGCCGCAGCGTCGGCGTCCGCGGCATCCGGCGCCTGCGCGGGCTCGAGCAGGTCGCCGAGCACGTCGCGCAGCCGGTCGCGCGACACCGCGCCCTCGCGCAGCACACGCACGAGCGGCGCGTCGCCGTGCACGAGGCGGGTGGCGTCGACGATCGTCGACGACACCCCGGTGCTCGAGGGCCCGTCGTCGAGGTATACCGCCACGCTGTCGCCGAGCATCAGCCGAGCGTCGTCTGCGGCGATCGCCGGCGGCCGGCCGGTGAGGTTGGCGCTGGAGGTCGCCAGCGGCCCGGTCTCTTCGAGCAGCTCGAGCGTGATGCGGTGGGCGGGCATGCGCACGGCGACGGTGCCGTGGGTCTCGCCCAGGTCCCACGACAGCGACGGCTGCGCTGGCAGCACGATCGTCAGGCCGCCCGGCCAGAACGTGTCGACCAGGTCGCGCACCGCCGGCGGCACCGACTCGACGAGCGCCTCGAGCGTCGCGACGCCCGGCACGAGCACGGGGGGCGGCGACTGGCGGTCGCGGCCCTTGGCCGCCAGCAGCCGCTGCACCGCCTGCGGCGAGAACGCGTCGGCGGCCACGCCGTAGACCGTGTCGGTGGGCAGCACGACCAGTTCGCCGCGGGCGATCGCCTGGCGCGCGTGGCGCATGCCGCTCAGCAGCTGCGCCTCGTCGCGGCACTCGTAGAGGGGGGACATATCCCGGCCATTCTAGACGCGGCCGCCACGGCGCCCGCCGAGTCAGGGCCGCAGCGCCGTGGTCGCGCGGTCGCGCAGAGTGAGGTCGGGGTGGGTGGCGGCCGCACGCCATCCGTCGCCGGCGAGGATGGCGCGCACCGCCGCGCCCTGCCACTCGCCGTGCTCGATCACCACTGTGCCGCCGGAATGGGCGAGCCGCAGCGCTGTGCGGCTCAGGGCGCGCACGAGGTCGAGCCCGTCCGGTCCGCCGTAGAGGGCTGCGGCCGGGTCGTGCAGCCGCACCTCCGGGTCGCGCGGGATCGCTTGGTCGGGCACGTAGGGAGGGTTGGAGACGACCACCGCGACGGTGCCGTCGAGCTCGCCGAAGGCGTCGCGCAGGTCGGCGGATGCCAGGCGGGCGTTGGGTGCGGCGACGGCGTCGAAGTTGCGCCGCGCCCAGGCGAGCGCCTCGGGCGAGAGCTCCGCGGCGTAGACCTGCGCGTGCGGCACCTCGGTGGCGAGCGCCAGCGCGAGCGCGCCGCTGCCCGTGCCGAGGTCGACGGCGATCGGCGCGGGTGCGGCCGCGGCCCGCAGCGCATCGATCGCGAGCTGTGCGACCACCTCCGTCTCGGGGCGCGGCACGAACACCCCCGGCCCCACCTGCAGCTCGAGGTGCCGGAAGGCGGCGACGCCCGTGATGTGCTGCAGCGGCTCACGGGTGGCGCGGCGCGCGACGGCGTCGTCGAAGCGGGCGCGCTCGGCGGCGTCGAGCACGTCGCCGCGCAGTGCGGCCGCCTGCACCTGACCGCGACCCGCACCGAGCACGTGCCCCGCCAGCAACTGGGCATCGACCTCGGGGTCGGACACGCCGGCCGCGGTCAGCAGCGCAGCGGCCGCGGTCAGCGCGGCGGCGAGTGAAGTGGGGGTGGCCATGAGCGCTCCACTCTAACGCCGGCCGCGGCATCCCTCCGCCCTCGCCACCCTCCCCGTGTCCCACTTTCTTGGGATCCCGGGGCCGGGATCCCAAGAAAGTGGGACACGGAGCAGAGAAAGTGGGACGCGGGCGGGCGGCATACGGCGTCATAAAGGGTGGGCGCCTGGCGGGGCGAGCCTAGGCTGGCCACACCCGACTCTCGACGAAAGGCCCGCCATGCCCGGCATCCACTCCGACATCACCTCGGCGTTCGGCAACACCCCGCTGGTGCGGCTGAACCGCATCGCAGCCGATGTGGACGCGACGGTGCTCGCCAAGCTCGAGTATTACAACCCGGGCTCGAGCGTGAAGGACCGGCTCGGGATCGCGCTGGTGGATGCCGCCGAGCAGTCGGGCGAGCTGGCTCCCGGTGGCACGATCGTGGAGTCCACGAGCGGCAACACCGGCATCGCGCTGGCCCTGGTGGGCGCGGCGCGCGGCTACCGCGTGGTGCTCACCATGCCGGCCTCGATGTCGAAGGAGCGTCGCGTGCTGCTGAAGGCCTTCGGCGCGGAGGTGGTGCTCACCGACCCGGCCAAGGGGATGGCCGGCGCGCTCGCCGAGGCGCAGCAGATCGTCGCCGACACCCCTGGCGCGGTGCTGGCCAAGCAGTTCGAGTCCCCGGCGAACGCCGCCATCCACCGCCGCACGACGGCGGAGGAGATCTGGCGCGACACCGACGGCGACGTCGACATCTTCGTGGCGGGCATCGGCACCGGCGGCACGATCACCGGCGTGGGTCAGGTGCTCAAGGAGCGCAAGCCCGATGTGCGCGTCGTCGCGGTCGAGCCGACCGCCTCCCCCCTGCTCTCTCAGGGCCACCCTGGACCCGCCAAGATCCAGGGCATCGGACCGAACTTCGTACCGCCCGTGCTCGACACCGAGGTATTCGACGAGGTGGTGCCGGTCGAGTTCGACGACGCCCTCAGCACCGCGCGCGCGCTCGCATCCCAGGAGGGCCTGCTGGTCGGGATGTCGTCGGGCGCCGCCGTCTGGGCAGCGCTGCAGGTGGCCGCGCGGCCCGAGAACGCCGGCAAGCGCATCGTCGTGATCGTGCCGGACACCGGCGAGCGCTACCTGTCCACCGCACTGTTCGAGGACCTGCAGGAGGCCTGACATGCCGGTGCTGGCGCGGCTCAGGGAGGACATCGCGGCGGCCAAGCTGCGCGATCCTGCCGCGCGCGGCGGCCTCGAGATCGCGCTGCTGTACCCCGGGCTGCACGCGGTGTGGGCCTATCGGCTGTGGCATGCGCTGTGGCGCCGGCGCTGGCGCTTCGTCGCCCGCGCCGGCTCGCAGGTCACCCGATGGCTGACCGGCATCGAAATCCACCCGGGGGCCGTGATCGGGCGGCGCTTCTTCATCGACCACGGCATGGGCGTGGTGATCGGCGAGACCGCCGAGATCGGCGACGACGTGATGCTGTACCACGGCGTCACGCTCGGCGGCCGCGTGCGCAGCGGCGGCAAACGGCATCCCACGCTGCACGACGGCGTGGCGGTGGGCGCCGGCGCAAAGGTGCTCGGACCGGTGACGATCGGTGCGCGCACGGCGATCGGTGCGAACGCGGTGGTGACGACGGATGCTCCGGCCGACAGTGTGCTGGTCGGCGTGCCCGCGAAGCCCCGCGCACGCCGCGACGGCGAAGACACCCGGGCGCTGCTGATGGCGCCCGAGTACGTGATCTGAAGTTCAGGCGCTGCGCGCCTGGTCCACCTTCTTCTTCAGGAACAGCCCCGGCAGGATCCAGGTCGCCAGCGCGGTGACCAGCCAGACGATGAGTGTGCCGATGATCCACGCCACCGGCCCGTCGATGCCGATGCCGGCGGCGGGCACGAGCACCGCGATCAGCAGCGCGACGAACGTCGACACCAGGCCGATGCCGCCGAGCAGCGCCGGCGCGTTTCGCTTGGCGATCTTGAAGATCCACGGCGCCAGGATGCTCTGCAGCACCGCGAAGATCACGATGGCCAGCACGATGCCCCACCAGTCGTCCCAGTGCAGCACGAACCTGCCCGGCAGGATCAGGGACGCGACGATGAGGCCCACCGCCGCCGACAGCACGAAGATGAGCGCACGGATGAGGAACCTGATCATGTGCTCACCCTAGCGGGCGCACCGCCGGACAGCGTGAAGCGCCGCGCGCGGCATCAGCCCTCGGCATCCCCCAACGCGCCCAGCCGCGCCTCTTCGTCGGCGGCGATGGCCGAGGCGATGATCGGGTCGAGCGCGCCGTCCATCACCTGGTCGAGGTTGTAGGCCTTGTATCCGGTGCGGTGGTCGGCGATGCGGTTCTCGGGGAAGTTGTAGGTGCGGATGCGCTCCGACCGGTCCATGCCGCGGATCTGCGAGCGGCGCGCGTCGGAGGCCGCGGCATCCCGCTCCTCCTGCTGGCGTGCCAGCAGCCGTGCCCGCAGCACGCGCATGCCCGCCTCGCGGTTCTGCAGCTGGCTCTTCTCGTTCTGCATCGACACCACGATGCCCGTGGGCAGGTGCGTGATGCGCACGGCCGAGTCGGTGGTGTTCACCGACTGGCCGCCCGGACCGGAGGAGCGGAACACGTCGATCTTCAGGTCGTTCTGACT
>CAYLMS010000046.1:0-9177 GCA_964384455.1 uncultured Microbacterium sp.
GATCTCCACGGGGATGACGTTGCCGCGCTGCGTCTCGGTCGCCGCGTTGTACGCCTTGCAGAACTCCATGATGTTCACGCCGTGCTGACCGAGCGCAGGCCCGATCGGCGGCGCGGGGTTGGCGGCACCGGCATTGATCTGGAGCTTGATCAGACCGGTCACCTTCTTCTTCGGTGCCATTTCTCTTCCTCTCATCGAGCGGTGCTTCGACAGGCTCAGCAACCTGGTGGTGGCTCAGCAACCGTGTGGCCTTGCGGTGAAGCATCCGTTCTCCCGCGCATCCGGCATCTCCGGACAGCGGTGTCCCGGGGCGGCGCCCCGGAAGTCTTGTTACTGCTTGGTGACCTGGTCGAACGACAGCTCGACCGGGGTCTCGCGCTCGAACAGCGACACCAGCACCGTGAGCTTGCCGCTCTCGGGCTTGATCTCGCTGATCGATCCGGGCAGGCCCGCGAACGAGCCCTCCTTGATCGTGATGGTCTCGCCGATCTCGAAGTCGACCTCGGTGGTCACGCTGCGCGCCGCGACCGACACGCCCTTGGCCGCGCCCGACTTGGTCGGGGCCACCTCCTTGACCTCCACCAGGCTCTTGAGCATCGTGAACGCCTCTTCGAAGCGCAGCGGGGTGGGGTTGTGCGCGTTGCCGACGAACCCGGTGACGCCCGGCGTGTGCCGCACGACCGACCAGGTGTCCTCGTTGAGCTCCATCCGCACCAGCACGTAGCCGGGGATGCGCACGCGCGTGACCATCTTGCGCTGGCCGTTCTTGATCTCGACGACGTCCTCCATCGGGACCTCGATCTGGTAGATGTCCTCTTCCACCTCGAGGCTCGACTTGCGCTGCTCGATGTTGGCCTTCACCTTGCGCTCGAAGCCCGCATAGGAGTGGATCACGTACCACTTGCCCGGCAGCGAGCGCAGCTCGGCACGGAACGCGTCGTAGGGGTCGAGTTCCTCGTCGTCGGATGCCTCGTCGTCGGATGCCTCGTCCTCGGAGGCCTCGTCGTCGCCGAGTTCCGGCCCGTCGTACGGAGTCACCTGGTCAGCGGCGGCGGCGGCGAGTTCGGCGGCTTCATCGGCGAGCGACTCGTTGAGCGCCTCCGCCGCGGCCTCGGCCTCGGCCGCCTGGTCGATGTTCAGCGCGTCGTTCACGATCGCGTCAGCCTCCGGGTCGTCGATGTCGATGTCTTCGGGGTCGATGAGGTCGTCCGCGCCGTCCTCGTCGACGATGTGCAGGGCCGAGTGCTCGGCCCCCTCCGCCTGGCGCTCCTGGTCGGCGAGGATGTTGCCCTCCTGTGCCTCGTCGTCCTCGCTGGACTGCTCGGCGGCCGTCGCCCAATCGGCGTCGTCGGCATATCTTTCTGACACTTGCCTTCACTTCCCGTTCGTGTGGGCGGCCCAGCCACCCGCGCAACTCATGAGCCCGCGCCGCCCGGCACTCCGAAGACCATCGTCGTGAGCCAGACGAACAGCAGGTCGAGTCCGTAGACGAACGCCATCACGACGACCACGAACCCGAACACCACGAGGGTGAACTTCACCAGCTCCTGACGGGTCGGCGTGATGACCTTGCGGAGTTCTGCGAACACCTGCCGGATGAAGGTGACGACCCGCCCGAAGAAGCCCTGCTTCTTGCCGTGCGCGCGGTCGTTCGTGACGACGATCTCGCCGCCCGATTCATCCTGGACCATCGAACCCACCTGATTGTGCCTTCCTTGTGCCAGCTTGCACTGACGCGCAGGGCGGACAGGAATCGAACCTGCAACCTGCGGTTTTGGAGACCGCTGCTCTGCCAATTGAGCTACCGCCCTAGAGGCCCGCGGGCCTCGGGACCCGCACTCCTGCCGCGACCTCATGAGGGGATGTGTCCCAGACGCGGGCACGGCGAAAGAATGCAGTTCCGACTGCTGTTCCAGTGTACGGCATGGCCCTGCACCGGACGAACCGCTCAGTAGTCGGCGACGCCGTAGCGCTCGGGTTCGGGCGCCCGATGGAAGGACCGCCCGGTCACCGCTGACGCCACGATGCGCACGTAGTTGTACTTCAGCGTCGGGATCCACGGGCGCAGCCCCAGCTCGTCGGCGGCGGCCACGTCGGCCGCGCTGTCGAGGCGGTGCGCGCTGCCGCGCACCACGACGCTCCACGCCTCGGTGTCGGTGTGGTCGTCGACCTCGAACACGACCACGTCGTTGACGGTCAACTCGAACAACTTGCTGCCCTCGGCGGTGCGGAACACGATGTCGGCACCGTCGAGCGCGTAGTTGACCGGGAAGATGTCGAGCACGCCCGCCGCGTGGGTGACGAGCCGGCCGAGTTCCTGCGACGCCAGCCGCGCGAGGCATTCCGCCTCGCTCAGCACCGCCACCGCCGCGTCCTGATCGTCCATGTCTCCATCCTCGCGCGTGCGACGGGCGGGCACCAGCATGCCGATCACCGGATCGTGCGCATCGCACGCACCCGGATGCGGCCGGTCACGGCCGGGCAGCCGCCACGATCTCTGCGGCCACGAGCCGGCCCATGCGCACCGCCCCGTCGACGTGCTGGAAGCCGGCGCCGGCCATGTCGCTGCAGGCGAAGTGCAGCGGGCCCACCGGCGTGCGCAGGTCAGCGCCGTAGCGGGCGAGCCCGCCCAGGTCGAAACTCGCCGCATACGCCCCGCGGGTCCACTCCTCGGCACCCCAGTCGCTCTCGTAGTACACGACCGGGTTCTTGGCCTCGGGGCCGAAGTAGTGCGCGAGCGACTCCAGGATGCGTGCCTTGCGCTCGTCGGCCGACACCCGGAACAGGTCGTCGGCGTTGCGGTCGGACACGAAGCCGACCAGCGTGCCCCGCTCGTCGCCGTGGTTGGTGTTGTCGTAGGCCTCATGCGAGAGCTCATAAGGGCTGAACGCGGTGCCCGACAGCCCCTGCTCGCGCCAGAACGGCCGGTCGTAGACCGCGTGCACCTTGATCACGAAGCCCATCGACAGGTGCTGGTGCAATTGCTGCTTCAGCCGGGGCAGTGCCGGCTCGAACTCGATCCACGGATACAGCACGGGTGCGTGCGCGAGCACCGCGAAGCGGGCCCGCACGCTCACCTCGTCGGTGATCGCGGTCACGCCGTCGGCCGACCACCGCAGCGTGTGCACCGGCTGCTCCAGCAGCACGTCGGAGCCGAGCCGCTCGGCCAGCAGCAGCGGCACCTGCTGCAGTCCGCCGACCACCCGCTGATCGAGGATGTAGTCGGCGTCGACCAGGTGCGAGAAGCTCCCCGCGCTGGCGGCCATCAGCAGCGCCTGCAGCGCCGAGAACGCGTAGGCAGGCTTGGTGAGCATGGCGCCGGCGATGAACAGCGCGATGTTGTCGCGCGCCTCCTGATCGTCGGTCTGATCCTCCAGCCACGCCTCGAACGAGATGCGATCCAGCGCCTCGGCATCGGGATGCTCCCACGGCCGGTCGGGGTCGAGCTCGGCGGCCATCGCATCGAGGGTGGCGATCAGCTCGACCATGGCGCGCTCGGTCGCGGGCGGCACCGGGAAGATCTCGCCGGTGAACCGGGTCGACTCGCCCGCCGCGTTGATGTACACGCTGTCGCCCTCGCGATACCGCGAGTACGTGGTCAAGCCCAGTTCGGCGATCGTGTCCTTGAGCGCGTCCTGGTCGGGAGAGACCCACTGCCCACCGATCTCGAGCATCGCGCCGTCGATCGTGTCGGTCCACAGCCGACCGCCGACCCGGTCGCGCGACTCCAGCACGGCCACGGACATTCCGGCCTTGCGCAACTCGTTCGCGGCCACGAGGCCTGCGGCGCCGGCGCCGATGACGACGACGTCCCTGGTCAGCTCGATCATCGGATGCTCCTTCGCTCGGATCCCGCGCCGCACGGCGCAGGAAGGGGTGGGGGCGTTCAGTGGGCGGCGAGTGCCGCGGCGACGACGTCGAGTCCCTCGTGCAGCAGCGCATCGCCGATCGCGAGCGGCGGCAGGAAGCGGATGACGTTGCCGTAGGTGCCACAGGTGAGCACGAGCACGCCCTCGGCGATGCACGCCTTCGCCACGGCGGCGGTGAGCGCAGCATCCGGCTCGCCCGTGGCGGGGTCGACGAACTCGGCCGCGATCATCGCGCCGCGTCCGCGCACCTCGCCGATGCGCGGGTCGGCCTGCGCCAGCGCCGACAGCCGGCCGGTGAGGACGTCGCCCACCTCGCGGGCGCGCTGCACGAGCCCCTCGGTCTCGAACACCTCGATCGCCGCGAGCGCGGCGGCGCAGGCGACGGGGTTGCCGCCGTAGGTGCCGCCGAGGCCGCCCGAGTGGGCGGCATCCATCATCTCGCTGCGTCCGGTGACGGCCGCCAGCGGCAGTCCGCCGGCGATGCCCTTCGCGGTGGTGATCAGGTCGGGCACGATGCCGAACAGCTCGCTGGCGAACATGGCGCCGGTGCGGGCGAAGCCGGTCTGCACCTCGTCGGCGATGAACACCACGCCGTTGGCGCGGCACCAGTCCACCAGCGCGGGCAGGAACCCGTCGGCGGGCACGATGAACCCGCCCTCGCCCTGGATGGGCTCGATGATGACGGCGGCCAGGTTGTCGGCGCCGATCTGCTTCTCCATCATCGAGATGGCGCGCTTCGCGGCCTCGGGCCCGCTGAGCCCGTCGCGGAACGGATACGAGAGCGGCGCCCGGTAGACCTCCGAGGCGAACGGGCCGAACCCGCTCTTGTAGGGCATCGCCTTCGCGGTGAGCGCCATGGTGAGGTTGGTGCGGCCGTGGTAACCGTGGTCGAACGCGACGACGGCCTGACGGCGGGTGTGCTTGCGCGCGATCTTGATCGCGTTCTCCACCGCCTCGGCGCCCGAGTTGAACAGCGCGCTCTTCTTGGCGTGATCGCCGGGGGTGAGCCGGTTGAGCGCTTCGGCCACGGCGACATACGACTCGTACGGCGACACCATGAAGCACGTGTGCGTGAACTGGGCGACCTGCGCCTGCACCGCCGCCACCACCTTGGGGTGGGCGTTGCCCACGGTGGTGACCGCGATGCCGCTGCCGAGGTCGATGAGCGAGTTGCCGTCGGCGTCGACGACGACGCCACCGCCCGCCGCGACAGCCTGGATGGGTGCGGTGTGCCCCACGCCTGCGGCGACCGCGGCCGACTTGCGCGCCAGCAGTTCCTGCGAACGCGGGCCGGGGATCGCGGTGACGATGCGCCGCTCCTGGGGCAGGGAAGGCCCGCCGACGGGCGCGGTCTGAAGGAGGTCCACGGTGCTCATGGCACGAGCCTAGGGACGCCGGCTCGGCCCGACAGTCGCCGCCCGGTACAATCGGCATCGGCGATTGTACGGTCCGTATACGCAGGCGAGGTTCGGGATGCCGCAGTCCGAGGGTGCGACCCTGCGTGCGCTGCTGCGCCGACGCGACCTGCATTTGAGCGCGGTGACGACCGAGGCCGAGCTCGAGCCCGGGGCGCTCGACCGCACGATCCGCTGGGTGCACAGCTCGGATCTGGCCGACCCGACCCCGTTCCTCTCCGAGGGCCTGGCACTGCTGACCACCGGCACCCAGTTCACCGGCAGCGGTGCGGTCGACGTCGCCGAGTACGTCGGGCGACTGAAGGAGCGCGGGGTGCTGGCGCTGGGCTTCGGCACCGAGGTGGTGCGCGACGGCACACCGCCGCAACTCGTCGCCGCCTGCCGCGCCGTACGGATGCCATTGGTCGAGGTGCCGTACCGCACGCCGTTCATCGCCGTCGCGCGCGCGAACGCCGAAGCCACCGCGGCCCAGGCCTACGCCAGGCGCAGCTGGGCGCTCGCCGCCCAGCGGGCCATCGCCCTGGCTGCGCTGCGCCCCGACGGACTGTCCGCCACGATCGCCGAACTCGCGAGGCAGCTGGGCACCTGGGTGGGCCTGTACGACGCGGCCGGAGTGCAGACGCACGAGCACCCGCCGGGCGACCTCGGCGGCATCGCCGCCGAGGTCGCCGAGGAGGTGGGCGCGCCGCTGCGGCGCGGCGCCCGTGCGGGCTCCGCGCTGCAGGTCGACGGGCGCCCGTTCACGCTGCAGACCCTGGGCCGCGGCGGCCACCTGCGCGGTGCCCTGGCGATCGCTTCGGCCGAGCTCGACCAGGAGGGTCGCGGCGTGGTCACGGCGGTCGTCGCGCTGTCGGGACTGGCGCTCGAGCAGGGCGAGCCGCACGCGCGCGCCCGGGGCCAGTTGCGCGCGGCCGTGGTGCAGTTGCTGCTCGGCGACGATGCCGCCGTCGCCCGACGCGTCGCGCGCGAGTTGTGGGGGTCGCTGCCGGCGGCGCCGGTCGAATTGATCGCCACCGATGTGTCGTGGCGCGACCGCGCCGCCGCCGAATGGCTCGAGCTGCAGGCGCACGAGCACCGCGGGGCGCTCTTCTTCGGCCGCGCCGACGAGCACGTGCTGCTCGTGGTCGGGCCGGGCGGGCTGGAGCTGGCCGCGCAGTTCTGTGCGCGCTTCGACGCCCGCGGCGGGGTCAGCGAACCGAGAGGGTACGACGGCTTCTCGACCGCCTACGCGCAGGCGCGAGCCGCGCTCGAGCGTGGCCGCGCGGGCCTCGCTCGATTCGCCGACGATGCCGGCGCCGGCGTGATCGCCGCGCTCGCGCACGGCGACGCCCCCGCGGTCGCTGCCGCGACGCTGGCACCCCTGCGCGCGCACGACCGCGCGCAGGGCACCGCGCTGGAGCAGACGCTGCGCACCTGGCTGGAGTGCGACTGCTCGCACGAGGCGACGGCGGCACGCCTGGGCGTGCACCGGCACACCGTGCGGGCACGCCTGTCGCTGTGCCAGCAGGTGGTCGGCCGCGACCTCGACTCGTTCGCCGAACGCGCCCAGCTGTGGGCCGCGCTGCAGCTCGCACCCTGAAGCACCGCACAGACTGGCCGGGACCGGCGCACAATCCGCTCGCTCCGGCGCGAGCACCCTTCCCGCAGGCGCCGCCGCGAAGTGTTGAATGGGCGGGTGACCGATCCGCAGCATCCCGTCAACGGGCAGGTGTCGTTCTGGTGGCGCACGCTGGGCGGGGCGCCCGCCCCCCGCCCGCCCCTGCCCGGCGACCTCGATGCCGATGTGTGCATCGTGGGCGCCGGCTACACCGGGCTCTGGGCCGCCTACTACCTGAAGACGCTGCAGCCCGACCTGCGCGTGGTCGTGCTCGAACAGCGCTTCGCCGGCTTCGGCGCCTCGGGCCGCAATGGCGGCTGGCTCACGAACTCGGTGACCGGGGGGCGCGAACAGTATGTGCGGCGGTTCGGCCGGGATGCCGCGATCGCGCAGCAGCGCGCGCTCAACGACACCGTCGACGAGGTGGCGCGCGTCGCGGCGGCCGAAGGGATCGACGCCGACCTGGTCAAGGGCGGCGAGCTGAATGTGGCGCGCAATCCCGCGCAGCTGGCCAGACTGCGTGCCTGGGTGGAGGCGGAGGCCGCCTGGCCGCACACCGATCTCGAACTGCTCGATGCCACGGCGGCCGCGCAGCGGCTGCAGGTGGCGGGCACGCTCGGGGCGGCGTGGCATCCGCACTGCGCCCGCATCCATCCTGCGAAGCTCGTGGCGGGGCTGGCCGCGACGGTCGAGCGGCTCGGCGTGGCGATCCACGAGGGCACGACGGTGCGTGAGATCGTGCCCGGCCGGGCGATCAGCGATCGCGGCACGGTGCACGCACGGCACGTGCTGCGCGCCACCGAGGGCTTCACGGCCGATCTGCGCGGCGAGCACCGCACCTGGCTGCCGATGAACTCGTCGATGATCGCCACGGCACCGCTGCCCGCGGCGGTGTGGGACGAGATCGGTTGGACCGGTCGCGAGACGCTCGGCGATCTCGCGCACGTGTACATGTACGCGCAGCGCACCGCCGATGACCGCATCGCGTTCGGCGGACGCGGCGTGCCCTACCGCTACGGCTCACAGGTCGACAGCGACGGCAGCACGCAGCAGGGCACGATCGCCTCGCTCACGGCGCTGCTGCGCGCGTTCTTCCCTGCCGCCGCGCACGCGCCGATCGATCACGCGTGGTCGGGCGTGCTGGGCGTGCCGCGCGACTGGGCGGCGACGGTGGGACTGGATGCCGCGACGGGCCTGGGCTGGGCGGGCGGTTATGTGGGCACCGGGGTGACCGCGACGAATCTCGCCGGCCGCACGCTGGCCGATCTCGTGCTCGAACGGGACACCGAGCTGGTGCGGCTGCCATGGGTGGGCCATCGGGCGCGGAAGTGGGAGCCGGAGCCGCTGCGGTGGCTCGCCGTACAGGGACTGTACGCGGCGTACCACGCGGCCGATCGCGCCGAGGCATCCGGCCGCTCGGAGCGCACGTCGGCGGTGGCGAAGCTCGCCGACGTGGTGTCGGGCCGGCACTGACGCGCCCGGGAGCAGGCAGGAGCCCCCGGGCGCGACAGCGTCACTTGCGACCGGAGTAGTGCCCGTCGAGCACGAGTGCGCTGAACGTGAACGGACGGTCCACGCGGTTGAATCCCAGCGGGCAGTGCTTCACTCCTGCGGGCAGGTACACCGATCCGCTGGTGGTGATGGTGTACTCCTCGCCGTCGATCTCGAGGAAGATCTCTGCGCCGAGGTCCTCCGGGTGGTCGGGATCGTTGCCCTTCCATGAGAGCACCTCGTCGTAGTCGTGCAGGTGCTCGTGCACCCACAGCTGACGGTCGGGGTTCGGGTGGATCCACACGTGCGTCATGTAGACCTGCGACTCGGGCACATCGTCCTGACGCATGATGGCGTAGCCCTTGCCGACGTTGGGCGGGTTCTCCTCGCCGGCGGCCTCGCCCTCGTAGATCATGTCCTCGTCGGCGCTGCTCATGTTGCGCACGATGAGGTGTTCGTACCTTCCGGTCATCGGATGCCGCCTCTCTACTGGTAGTTGCCGTTGCCGCTCATCGCGACGGCCATGAATCGGAACGGACGCTGCACGCTGTAGAAGCCGAGCGGGCAGTGCTTCACTCCGGCGGGGATGAAGACGGAGCTCGTGGTGGTGAGCACGTGCCGCTCGCCGTCGATCGTCATGTAGATCTCGGCGCCCAGGTCGTCGGGGTTCTCCGGGTCGTTGCCGAGGAACATCAGCACCTCGTCGTAGTCGTGCACGTGCTCGTCGACCCAGTCGTGCTCGTTCGGATCAGCGTGGATCCAGCTCGTGGTGATGTAGGCGCTCGCCTGCGGCACCTCCTCGGCT
>CAYLMS010000047.1:0-9125 GCA_964384455.1 uncultured Microbacterium sp.
CTATTCGAACCTCGACATCAAGTACCTGGGCCCGGTCGACGGCCACGACCTGCCCTCGCTCATCGAAACCCTCCAGCTCGCCAAGGAGTACGGCGCACCGGTGATCGTGCACGCGATCACCGAGAAGGGGCGCGGCTACGCGCCGGCCGTGCACGACGAGGCCGACCAGTTCCACGCGGTCGACCGCATCGATCCGGCCACCGGAGCATCGCTGCGCGCCCGCGGCACCGGCTGGACCGATGTGTTCGCCGACGAGCTGGTCACGATCGGCGCGCGCCGATCCGACCTCGTCGCCATCACGGCGGCCATGCTGCGGCCGACCGGACTGCAACCGTACGCGGAGCGCTTCCCCGAGCGCGTGTTCGACGTCGGCATCGCCGAGCAGCACGCCGTCACCGCAGCCGCCGGCATGGCCTTCGGCGGGCTGCATCCGGTCGTCGCGCTGTACGCGACGTTCATGAACCGCGCCTTCGACCAGGTGCTGATGGATGTCGCGCTGCACCGCGCGGGGGTCACCTTCGTGCTCGACCGCGCGGGCGTGACGGGGCCGGACGGCCCCAGTCACCACGGCATCTGGGACCTCGCGATGCTGCAGCTGGTGCCGAACATCCGCATCGCGGTCCCGCGTGACGCCCTGCGCCTGCGCGAGGAGCTCGGCGAGGCGGTGGAGGTGGATGACGCGCCCACCGTCGTGCGCTTCCCCAAGGGCGCCGTCGCCGAGGATCTGCCCGCGCTGGAGCGCCGAGCCGACGGTGTCGATGTGCTCGCCCGCGACGACACCCAGGACGTGCTGCTCGTGGGCGTGGGGCCGATGGCGCATCTGGCGATGGATGTGGCGCAGCGACTGCGTGCGCAGGGCATCGGCGCGACGGTGATCGATCCGCGCTGGGTGGTGCCCGTGCAGCCTTCGGTGGTGGCGCTGGCCGCCGCGCACCGGCTGGTGATCACGATCGAGGACGGCATCCGGGTCGGCGGCATCGGCACCCGCGTGCGTCAGGTGCTGCGCGAGGCGGGCATCGACACCGCCGTCGACGAGCTCGGCGTGCCCGACGAGTTCCTCGCGCACGCGACCCGCGAGCAGATCCTCGAAGACGCCGGCCTCACCGCCGCGAAGATCGCGCACGACGTGGTGTCGCAGGTGCTCGGCACCCGCATCCCGATCGCCCGCCCGACCGGCGACACCGCGACGATCAGGCTGCCCGAGGCCGCCGCGCCGCGGGAGCAGTCGCGCGAAGGATCACGCGAGCGCTGAACCAGCCGTCTCGCACGCGGCTCTCGCCTCGGCTTTGCGGTCGTGCCGCCACGCGCGGCGGGCAGCACACCACCAGCCGAAGGCGGTCGCCGTGGCGCAGATGACGGTGGTGACCAGCGCGATCGCCCATATCCCCGCTACCGTCCAGCCTGGCGCGGTCGCCAACACAGCCGAGAACAGCGCGCCGATGACGGCGCCGAGTCCGGCATAGACAGCGAGGTGCATCCTGAGGTCGCGCACGTGCTCGAGGCGATGAGACAGCCAGGCCGCGATTGGCGCCACGACCAGGGTCGCGCCGACCGAGAACAGACCGCCGAAGAAGAAGGCCACGCAGAGCACGGCGAACACGAGGTTGAGCAGTTCGGAAGCGTTCACGGAGGCGGGCGAAGTCGCCACAGACAGCACGGAAGCCATCGCCAGCGAGCCGAGCATGAGCACCATGAATGTCGCCCAGGCGAGGAACGCGCCGAACACGAACTCGCCGGTCTCGAAGGCCATCGGCTTCTCCGCGGTGCGCACGCTCATGCGCGCACCTCGCCGATCAGTGCCAGAAGCTCGCGCAGCGGCGCGCGCAGCAGGGGCACCCGGATCAGCGGCAGCGCGGTGCGCAGCAGGCGCAGTCCGCGATCGAGCAGCCGGCGGGTGCGCTGCTGGCCGGGCGAGGTGTCGTAGACCCAGTACAGCGCCAGCAGCAGATGGCCGAGCACCAGAGCGTGCGGCAACTGCTGCTCGAACTCGGCGGGCATGCGATCCTTCGCCCCCTGCACCGCCTCGCGGAACAGGTCCTCGACTATCGCCAGGGCGGGCGCCGACTCCTCAGACAGCGGGTTGATCGGCGACTTCGGCGAGACGGCGGCCGACAGGAAGCCAGGGGCGAACGGATGGAACGGCTCGAGCTGATCCAGCCCGGTGCGGTAGACGACGCCGAGCCTGTCCACCAGGTCGCGGGTGTCGTCGAGCAGCGGCCGCGCGGCATCCCGATGCCCCTGCTGCACGTCGAGGTAGAGCTCCTGCACCAGATGGTGCTTCGACGGGAAATGGTAATGGGTGGTGCCGACCGAGACCCCCGCCTCCTCGGCGATGAGGCGGATCGTGGTGTCGTCGTAGCCGCGTTCGCGGAACGACCGCAGCGCGATCGCCCGCAGCCGCGCACGGGTGCGCTCGCTCTTGGTCGCACCGGTGATCGTAGAACTGAACATGTTCAGAACATTACACCCGCTCGCGCGGGTCACGGTGCATTCGTGCGTCAGCCCCCGATGCCGCGAATGGGCGGATCGTGGAAGGCGGTGCCCGTGGCGCGCACCGACGCGCCCTCCCGATCGAGGTAGGGCGACGCGCCGCCGTCGATGAACGGCCAGCCGGCGCCGAGGATGAGGCACAGATCGATGTCCTGCACCTCCGGCACGACGCCCTCGTCGAGCATCAGCCGGATCTCGTGGGCCAGCCCGTCCTGCACCCGCCGCAGGATCTCGGCCTCGCTCGACGGCGACGAGCCGACCGCTCCCAGCAGCGTCTGCTGCGCGGCCTTCGTCCAGCCGGTGATCCGGCCGTGCTTGTCCTTCTCGAGCACGGCGTCGAGCGCGGCGAGAGCGTGGAAGTTCGCCGAGGTGAAGAACCGGTCGGGGAACGCGGCCGCCATCGTGTCCTGCACGTGCGCGGCCACCTTCCAGCCGACCAGGTCGATCAGCTGGAACGGGGTCATGGGAAGCCCGAGCGGCGCGAACGCCCGCTCCACGGTGAGCAGTGGCGTGCCGTCGTAGACGGCTCGGGCCGCTTCGCCCATCAGCTTGGCCAGCAATCGGTTGACCACGAATCCGGGGGCGTCGGCGGTGAGCACGGCGTTCTTGCCCAGCGCCCTGGCAGTGACGAAGGCGGTCGACAGCGCCGAGTCGGATGTCGACGCGGTCTTCACGATCTCGATCAGCGGCATGACAGCGACCGGGTTGAAGAAGTGGAACCCGACGAGCCGCTCGGGGTGCGCGAGCGCGGAGCCGATCTCTGACACCGACAGCGACGAGGTGTTGGTCGCCAGCACGGCATCGGCGGCGATGAGCGGCTCGATCTCGGCGAACACCTGCTGTTTGATCGCGACCTCCTCGAACACCGCCTCGATCACAAAATCGCAGTCGGCGAACGCGGTCTTGTCGGTCGTGCCGTGCAGCAGGCCGCGCAGCCGGTTCGCGGCGTCGCCGTCGAGTCGGCCCTTGGCCTGAAGCGCAGCGATCTCAGCGGTGATGTGCGCCAGCCCTTTGTCCACGCGTGCCTGGTCGACGTCGGTGATCAGCACGGGAACCTGCAGCCGCCGCAGGAACAGCAGGGCGAACTGGCTCGCCATCAGGCCTGCGCCGATGATGCCGACCTTGGTCACGGGTCGCGCCAGGGCCTTGTCGGGCGCGCCGACGGGCCGTTTCGCGCGCTTCTGCACGAGGTCGAACGCATACATGGATGCGGCGAACTGGTCGCCGGCGACCAGTTCGGCGAGCGCCTCGTCCTCGCGGGCGAAGCCATCGGCACTGCTGCCGCTCTTGGCGCGGTCGAGCAGGTCGAGGGCCGCATAGGGGGAGCGGGGCACGGTGCCGATGCGGCTCTCCAGCATTCCTCGGGCGACCTTGATCGCCACCGGCCATTTGGTCAGCCGTTCGAGCCGCCCCGGCTCGCTCGCGCGCTGCACGATCGTCGTGCCGGTAAGCACCCCGTCCGCCCAGGCGAGCGAGTCCTCGAGGTACGTCGCCGGCGGGAAGATCGCGTCCATGATGCCCAGCTCGAACGCCTGCTGAGGCTTCAGCATGCGGTTCTGCTTCAACGGGTTGGAGACGATCACCTCGAGCGCCTTCTCGATGCCGATCAGGTTGGGCAGCAGATAGGCGCCGCCCCAGCCGGGGATCAGTCCGAGGAAGACCTCGGGCAGCGCCACGGCGGCCGCCGAGCTGTCCACGGTGCGGTAGGTCGCGTTCAACGCGATCTCCAGCCCACCGCCGAGGGCGAGGCCGTTGACGAACGCGAACGACGGCACACCGAGCTGCGACAGCGAGCCCAGCACGCGGTGACCCAGCTGCGCGATCAGCTTGGCGTTGGCCTTGGAGCCCACTCGGGAGATGTCGGACAGGTCGGCGCCGGCGGCGAGGATGTACTGCTTGCCGGTGATGCCGACGGCCTGGATTTCGCCCGCCGCGGCACGCTCGCGCAGGCGCGCGAGCGTGCCGCCGAGCTCGATCAGCGTAGCGGGCCCGAGGGTGTTGGGCCTGGTGTGGTCGCGTCCGTTGTCGAGCGTGATCAGCGCGAGCGTGGCGCCGGATGCCAGCCGGATATCGCGCACGGTGGAGTGGGTCACTACCTCGTCGCCGGCCAGGGCCAGCAGCGGGGAGAAGTCGAGGTCGTCGTAGTCGGTCATGGCCTTGGCGCTCACTTCGTCGTCCGGTGCTTCGTCTTGCCGTCGTAGTGCGGGTTCTCCCACACCACCGATCCGCCCTGCCCGAGACCCACGCACATGGCCGTCAGGCCGTAGCGCACATCGGGGCGTTCGGCGAACTGGGCCGCCAATTGGATCATCAGGCGCACTCCCGAGGCTGCGAGCGGGTGTCCCAGGGCGATCGCACCGCCCCACTGGTTGACCCGGGCGTCGTCGTCGGCGATGCCGAAGTGGTCGAGCAGCGAGATCACCTGGATGGCGAACGCCTCGTTCAGCTCGAACAGGCCGATGTCGTCGATGGACAGACCGGCCTTGGCGAGCGCCTTCTCGGTGGAGGGGATCGGTCCGATCCCCATGATCTCGGGCTGCACGCCGGCGAAGGCGAACGAGACGAGCCGCATCTTTGGCCGCAGCCCGAGTTCTTTCACCGCCGCGCCGCCGGCGAGCAGCGACATGGTGGCGCCGTCGGTGAGCGGCGAGGAGGTGCCGGCGGTCACCCGCCCGTGCGGTCGGAATGGCGTCTTCAGCCCGGCGAGATCGTCCATCGTGGTGCCGGGGCGACGCCCCTCGTCCTCGGTGGCCAGGCCCCACGCTCCGTCGGTGCTCTTGACGGCGACCGGCACCAGGTCGGGCTGGATGCGACCGGCGTCGTAGGCCGCCTGCGCCTTGTGCTGGCTGAGCATGCCGAACCGGTCGCTGCGCTCCTTCGTGAACTGCGGGAACCGGTCGAAGATGCGCTCGGCCGTCACTCCCATGTTCAGCGCGCCCGGGTCGACCATGCGCTCCGCCACGAACCGCGGATTGGGCTCGGCGTTGGCACCGATCGGATGATGCCCCATGTGCTCGACCCCTCCCGCCAATGCCAGGTCGTACATGCCGACGCCGATCGATGCCGCCATCGTGGTCACGCTCGTCATCGCACCGGCGCACATCCGGTCGATCGCGAAGCCGGGCACGGACTGCGGCAGGCCGGCGAGGATCGCCACCGAGCGGCCGAGGGTGAGGCCCTGGTCGCCGGTCTGGCTCGTCGCGGCGATGGCGACGTCGTCGATCCGATCGGCCGGCACCTGCGGATTGCGCCGCATCAGGCCGATCGTGGCCTTCACGGCCAGATCGTCTGCCCTGGTGTTCCAGAACTGACCCTTCTCGCCGGCGCGGCCGAACGGGGTGCGCATGCCGTCGACGAAGAACACGTCCGAGTGCTCGGCCACTCTGCCTCCAATAGTCGGGATCGACTCACAGCCTAGGCAGGGCGGGATGCCCCCGGGAATCGCGTGTGGCGACCCTACGAACCGTCCTCCGGGGCTTCCCGCGGTGACTGTGCAGACGCGACAAACGCATCTGCGATCATCTGTGCGGTTTCGTCAATCTGCCATGCTCGCGCGCCCCACTGCGCCAGCAGTGCGCGGAGCGCGGCCACATCCGACGGGTCGGCAGGCGGGGTCCACGCGACGCGGCGCAGTGTGTCGGGGGTGAGCAGGTTCTCGACCGGCATGTGCAGGGCGCTGGCGTGCGCCTCGATCGCAGGGCGCGCGGCCTTCAACCGCAGATCGGCATCGGGGTTGCGATCCGCCCAGGCCCGCGGCGGCGGGAGTGCATCGCCCGGCACGCGGTCGGCCGGCAGTTCCGAGCTGGCCCTGCCCGTCTCGATCGCCGCCCACCAGCGGTCGAGCTGGGTGCGGCTGGCCCGGCCGGCGAACAGTTTGGTGCCCGCGAGCGCCTGCTTGCTGGGCGGATCGGCGAGCACGGCGGCGACGATCGACCGATCGGGCAACAGCCGACCGGGGGCGACGTCCTCGCTGCGCGCGAAGTCCTCGCGGGCCAGCCACAACTCGCGTGCGACCGCGAGGGCGCGGCGGCCGCGCACGGTGTGCAGTCCGCTCAACCGCCGCCAGGGATCCTCCCGTGGCGGCCGTGGCGGCCGCTCCAGCACGGCCGCGAACTCCTGCATGGCGAAGTCGACCTTTCCCTGTTCGGCCAGCTCCGCGGCGAGTGCGTCGCGGGCGTCGATCAGGTACTCCACGTCGAGCGCGGCGTACTCCAGCCAGGACTGCGGCAGCGGCCTGGTCGACCAATCCGCCGCCGAATGCGCTTTGGCCAGCGTCACGCCGAGGGTGTCCTCTACGACGGCGCCGAGTCCCACCCGCTCATGGCCGAGCAGGCGCGCCGCCAGTTCGGTGTCGAAGATGCCGTACGGCTCCAGGTGCAGTTCGCGCAGTGAGGGCAGGTCCTGACTGGCGGCATGCAGCACCCACTCGGCGTCGCCGATGGCGTGCTGCAGCGCGTCGAACGCGCCGATCGGCGGCGGATCGAAGAGGAACAGGCCAGCGTCGCGCCGATACACCTGCACGAGATACGCGCGCTGCGAGTAGCGGAAGCCCGATGCCCGCTCCACGTCGACTGCGACCGGGCCGACTCCGCCGGCGAGCACGCCGGATGCCTCGACCAGGCCGGATGCGGTGTCGACCACCCGGTAGTCAGTCACGGGCACCTCGCCGCGCGCCGAGCACGGCGACACCCTCGGAGCCGGGCGGCAGTCCTGCCAGCATGCACACGAGCTCGGCCCACGCCTCCACGTGCGCACCGACGTCGCCCTCGGGGCTCCACGACGCGCGCAGTTCGATCTGGGCGCCCTCGCCTTCCGTGCCGAGCGCTCCGAACCCTTTCGACACGGTCCTGGTGGCCGTACCGGCGGCGGAATGGTGCGCGGCGTGGCGCGAGCCAAGTGCATCGACGAGCCATGACCATGCGACATCCGCCAACGCCGGATCGCTGCCGATCTCGAGTTCCAGCGGGGCTTGTGCGAACGTGACGATGCGCAGCGGGCCGCCCCATCCCTGCGGCGAGGAGTCGTCGTGCAACAGGATGAACCGACCCGTGCCGTAGACCGACTCCCCGCCGACCTCATCGGGGCGCACGTCGCCCGCCAGCGCGATCGACTCGGGTGCGAGCCCAGCGGGTGCTGGGGTCTCGCGCACCGAGATGTCGTCGCGGAACTCGACGCCGCGCACCTGAGCGGCCGCGCGTTCGAAGAGCGACGGCGCGAGGGGAGCATCGACGACCACGGGAAAAGACTAGAGTGGCCCTTCGATGCATACCCCTCGGCGCGCCGCGTCACCGGCACTGTTCGCGGCGGTGCGGATCGCACTGACGCTTCTGACCGGCGGGATCGCCGTGGTCGCCGGCGTGACGGCGATCATCGCGTTGCGGGTCGCACGCCGCGTGGTGACGCCCACACCGCGCGCCGCGGACACCGAGATCCTCGAGGTCGACGCTGCGGCACAGACCATCACACTGTCCCGCACCGCCGACACCTCGCTGCCTGGCCGGTACGGCCTGTTCACCTCCGGGGCGGCGTCGTATCTGAAGCTCGGATCGGTATTGTCCGAGGACGACACCTCGGTCAAGCGCAAACTTCTCACCCACATCGGCCGGGGCGCGTCGCTCGGCCGCGACGCGTCGTTCTCGGGCTGGTACTACGACCGGCCGGAGCAGCTGCAGTTGCCGTTCAGCGCCGAGCTGATCGGGTCGCCCCTCGGCCCATGCCCGGCGTGGCTGTTCCCGGCGGAGGGGCCAGCCGACACGTGGGTGATCCAGGTGCACGGGCGCGGCGCGACGCGCGCCGAGTGTCTGCGTGCCGTGCCGGTGTTCCGCGACGCCGGGATCACCTCGCTCGTGGTCTCGTACCGCAACGACGGCGAAGGCCCGCGCACCAGAGCCGGCACGTACGGCTTGGGATCGACCGAATGGCGCGACGTGGAGGCGGCCATCGGCTTCGCGCGCAGGCGCGGCGCACGGCGAGTGCTGCTGATGGGCTGGTCGATGGGCGGTGCGATCGCGTTGCAGCTGGCGCTGTCGTCGGCTCATCGCGATGCGATCGCCGGAGTGGTGCTGGAGTCGCCGGTGGTGGATTGGCGCGTGGTGCTCGACTATCAGGCGCGCAGCGCGGGCATCGGCAATCACGTGGCGGGGCTCGCGATCTCCACCCTCGGTGCACCCTGGGCGACACGGCTCACCCACGTCGACGCAGCCATCCCCTTCGACCGGCTCGATGTCGTGGCCAGAGCCGGCGAACTGCGCCACCCGGTGCTGATCCTGCACAGCGACGACGACGGCTTCGTGCCGTCCGACGCGTCGCACGACCTGGTCGTGGCGCGGCCCGACCTCGTCTCGATGCAGGTGTTCGACATCGCCCGCCACACCAAGTTATGGAATTACGATCAGGCCCGCTGGAGCGGCGCGATCACCGACTGGCTCGCCGCGCACGGACTCAGCACGGCCGAGAGCGACCGATGAGCCTGGCGCAGGCTCGCACCGGCATCGTGCACCTCACCGACCTGGCGCCGCAGGTGTCCGGCGCGCAGATGCTCGCTGCGCTCGTGCCGCCACCGCAGTTCCGCGCGGCGACCTTCGACAGCTACCGTGCCGATCCCGCCTATCCGTCGCAGCAGAACGCCAAGGGCC
>CAYLMS010000048.1:0-8961 GCA_964384455.1 uncultured Microbacterium sp.
AGCTTTTCGCGGACCGCGAGGAAGTCGTCGAACCGCGGGTAGCGCTCGCGCAGGATGCCGGCATCCAGCGTGTGCATCTTGCCCCAGTGCGGCCGCCCGCCGAACGAGAGCATGATCTCCTCCACCGCGCGGAAGTACTCGGTCGGGTTCTCGCGCCAGTACCGGTGCACGGCGATGTAGCCGGATGCCCGGCCGTGCGCGGTCGACAGCCACAGCTCGTCGGCGGCGGCGAAGCGCACCTCCACCGGGAACGAGATGCGCCATCGACTGGTGTCGATGAGCTCCCGCAGCGCCCGGAAGGCCGGCACGACGTGCTCGGCAGGAAGGGCGTACTCCATCTCGCGGAACCGCACCGCCCGATTCTGCGTGAACACGCGGGTGGAGACATCCGTGTAGTCGCGGTCGCCGGTGAGCGTCACGGCCAGCCGGCTGAACGGCGGGATGATCGCAGGGATCGCGGTCGCCGTCGCGCACACGGCGCGGTACACGCCGTTCGAGAGCAGCTCCTCATCGAGCCACTTGGCCGCACGCGGCAGCGGGCGGCGCACGGCCGACTCGGGCAGCCGGGTGTTCGTCCTGGTGAGGGCCACCTCGGTGTGCGGGAACCAGTAGAACTCGAAGTGGTCGGCGGCCGCCGCGCGCTCGCCGAGCCCGTCGAGCACGTCGGCCAGCGGCTCCGGCTGCTCGTGCGCGTGCAGCACGAACGCCGGCACGCACTGCAGCGTGAGCTCAACCAGGATGCCGAGCGCGCCGAGGCCGAGCGCCACCGCGGGCAGCAGCTCGGGGTGATGCTGCTCGTCGACGGTGAGCAGCTCCCCCGATGCCGTGACCAGGGTCGCGCCGACGATCTGGGTGGAGATGCCGCCGAAGCGCGTGCCGGTGCCGTGCGTGCCGGTGGAGGTCGCGCCCGCGATGGACTGGTGGTCGATGTCGCCGAGGTTCGCCATGGCGAGCCCGTGCGGCGCCAGCAGGCGCGGCAACTGGTGCAGCCGGGTGCCCGCGCGCAGCCGCACCCGGGCGCGCGCGGCGTCCACCTCCACGATGCCGCTGAGGTCGTCGAGGTCGAGCAGCACGCCCGGCGCCACGGCGATGCCGGTGAAGCTGTGCCCCGCGCCGACCGCCTTCACCGCAAGGCCGCGTCGGGTCGCCGCCTGCACGGCCCGCTGCACCGCCTCGACAGTGGCCGGGCGCTCCACCCGCTGCGGGCGCACATGCGCCGACCTGCCCCAGTTGCGCCAGGTGCCGCCCATCCTCGTCATAGGAACGCCTTCCCCTCACCGCGGTACGTCGGCACGCGCCCGAGCAGGCGGCCGCCCTCGACGAGCTGATAGGCGTCGCACCGCTCGGCCGCCTCGCCGCTCTTGGCGTGCCGGAACCACACCCGATCGCCGATGCGCAGCGCGCGCGCCGCATCGCCCTGCAGCGGCGTCTGCACCTCGCCCGCGCCCTCCCGCGCCAGCGTGCGCAGCCCCTGCGGCCACACGGGGAGCGGTTGGCGGGATGCCGCGGGTGGGCCCGACGCGATCCAGCCGCCGCCCAGCACCGTCGCGATATCGGGCAGGGGCTTGCGCACCACCTCGAGCGCGAACGCCGCCGCCGGCGCCGGCGCGAACGCACGATAGCCGTCGAACAGGTGCCCGGCCAGCAGACCGCTGCCGGCCGTGAGTTCAGTGACCGCCTGGTCGGAGCCGGTGTACTCGAGCGACCCCGTTCCCCCGCCGTTGACGAATTCCAGCGTCACCAGCTCGCGCAGCGCAGCCACGATCGCCCCGCGCCGCTCGAGCAGCTCCGCACCGGAGCGGCGCTGCATCCACCGGATGAGGCCGTCCTGCGCGCCGGTGTCGTCGCCTTGGCCGGCGAGCTGCGCCTCGTACATCATGAGCCCCACCAGCCGGAAGCCTGGCCGGGCGACGACGGCGCGTGCGAACGCCTGCACCTCGCCGGCGGTGTGCAGCGGCGAGCGCCGCACCCCGATGTGCCCGAGGCCCGGGGCCCGCCATGAGGCGTCGGCGTCGATGGCGACCCGCAGCGCGGGGCGGGCAGTGGGCGCGGCGATGCTGTCGATCAGGTCGAGCTGCGCGGGGTCGTCGATCATCAGCGTGATGCGCGCCGCCGCCTGTTCGGAGGCCGCGAGCGTGGCGAGCGCCGCACGATCGGTGGTCGGATAGCCGAGCACGATGTCGTCGTGATCCTCGGCCAGCCACAGCGCCTCGGGCAGGGTGAACGCGAGGATGCCGTGATACCCGGGCAGCCGCAGCGCTGCGTCGAGCACCTCGCGCACCCGGATCGACTTGCTGGCGACGCGGAGGGGCACCCCGCCCGCGCGCACCACGAGGTCGAGAGCGTTGTAGCGCAGTGCCGCCACGTCGATCGCGGCGACCGGGCCGGACACCGCGTCGACCGCGCGGGTCATCGCCGACCAGTAGCCTGCCGCGTCGCGCCACGGCTCAGCGGGAGCGTCGCCCGGCAGGGCGAGCAGGTCCAGGCTCATGTGCCCAGCCTACGTCGGCACCGTGCGGCGGCCCGGCCCCGCGGCGGAATCCATTGCATCCGGGGCGCGGGTGCGGTTCGATGAGAGTTCGAGAGGAGTACCATGTCCGCTGCATCCATCAGGCCCGTCGTCTCTGCCGAGGTCGCCGAGGCCCTCGCCGCCGGACGACCGGTCGTCGCACTGGAGTCGACGATCATCTCGCACGGCCTGCCCCGACCGCAGAACCTCGAGGCGGCGCGGGAGTTCGAGGCGCTGGTGCGCGCAGGCGGCGCGACGCCGGCGACGATCGCCGTGCTCGACGGCGTGCCGCACGTGGGTCTGGACGACGCCGGCGTGCAGCGCATCGCGAACGAGGAGTTGGCCAAGGCCAGCGTGCGTGACCTCGCCGTGCTCGCCGGGCTCGGCCGTAGCGGTGCCACCACGGTGGCCGCGACCGCATATCTGGCCGCCAAGGCGGGCGTGCGCGTGTTCGCGACGGGCGGGCTCGGCGGCGTGCACCGCGGCGCGAACGAGACCTACGACGAGTCGGCCGACATCCCGACCCTCGCCACCACTCCGGTGGCCGTGGTGTGCGCCGGAGTCAAGTCGGTGCTCGATATCGCGGCGACGCTCGAGCGGCTGGAGATGCTCTCGGTGCCGGTGATCGGCTACCGCACCGACGAGTTCCCGGCGTTCTGGCTGCGCTCCAGCGGCCTGCCGCTGGACTGGCGGCTCGACACGCCCGAGCAGGTGGCCGCGGTACTGCGCGCGCAGGACGGCGACGCCCCTCGCGGACTGGTCGTGGCCAACCCGATCGCCGCGGACCGGCAGTGGGATCCGGTGGAGCACGACCGCGTGCTGGCGGAATCGTTCGCCGAGGCGCAGCGGCAGGGCGTGCGCGGCAAGGCGGTCACGCCGTTCCTGCTGGGCGACATCGTCACCCGCTCCCGGGGGCGCAGCCTGGAGGTGAACCTCGATCTCGTGCGGGGCAACATCGCCACGGCCGCCTCGATCGCCGTCGCCTATGCCTCGCGCTGACGGAGGCGCCGACCGCGCCCTCGTGTTCGGCGACCTCATCGACGACATCATCGTCACTCCGCGCGGACCCATCCGCCCCGATACCGACACCTCCAGCACCATCCGCTCGCGCCCCGGCGGCAGTGCTGCGAACACGACGGCGTGGATGGCGGCGGCCGGCGCCGACGTGTGCTTCGTGGGCCGCTGCGGCGCGGTCGACGTCGACCGGCACGCCGCGTTCCTGCGTGCCGCTGGCGTCGATCCGCACATCGCCGCGGACACCGAGCTGCCCACCGGCGCGATCGTGGTGATCGTGCAAGGTCACGAGCGCACGATGCTCACCGAGCGCGGCGCCAACGCCCGCCTCTCCCCCGACGACGTCGACGTCGCCGGGTGCGCCCTCGTGCACGCGGTCGGCTACACGCTGGTCGAGCACGCCGCCGCGTTCCGCGCGCTGGTCGAGCGGGCGCACGCGGCCGGCGCACGGGTGTCGCTGAACGCCGGATCGGTGGCTGCGATCGACGAGCTCGGGGTCGACGCGTTCGCCGCGGCATCCGCAGGGGTCGACATCCTCATCGCGACCGACGCCGAAGCCGCGCTGCTGACCGGACTGCCGACGGCGGATGCCGCAGCCGGCGCCCTCGCCCGGCGTCATGGCGTCGCCGCCGTGACCTTGGGCCACGACGGGGTGCAGGTCGCCGCGCGCGACGGCCTGGCGGCGCACGTCGCCGCGCAGCTCGTGACGGCGATCGATCCCACGGGCGCCGGCGACGCTTTCACGGCGGGCCTGCTGGCGGCGCTGCTGCGCGGAGCCGACCCGATCACAGCCGCCACCGAGGGCGCGGCGCTGGCAGCGCAGGCCGTGACGGTCGTCGGCGGGCGTCCGGTGTGACCTTTACACGATCCTGACGCAGCGGTCACCGCTGCCGAACGCACCGCTCGCACACTGATCGAGGCGCACACCAGAGTGTGCCGGAATCGAGAGAGCCATGCACACCACCTTCCGCCGGACCCTGATCGCCACCGGCTGCGCCGTGGCCGTCGCCGTCGGCACCGTCGCCCCCGCGTTCGCCGCCGAACCGGCGCCCTCACCTTCGCACTCGACGCACACGGCGTCGCTCGGCCAGGTGCAGGAGCGCGGCGAGAAGGCGATCGACAAGCGGCTCGCTGCCATCCAGAAGGCGGTGGGCAGGCTGGATGCCGCCAAGCACCTGACCACCGCCGAGCGCGACGCACTGCGCGACCGGCTGCACCACGACGCGGCCGCATTGACGGCGCTGCGTACGCAGATCGCCGCCACCACCACTGTCGCTGCAGCCCGCGCCGACGACAGGATGATCGTCACCGACTACCGCGTCTATCACGTGCTGCTGCCGCAGGTGGCGATCGCCGGTCGCACGGACGCGTTGCACGACTCGGCACTGCCGCACCTGCAGAAGGTGTACGACCGGCTCGCCGCGCACGGCGCCGACAAGGCCCGGCTCGCCGAGCTGCGCACGATGATCGCCGCCGCGGAGCAGGACCTCAATGGCCTCGCCGACGAGGCGCTGGCGGTCACGCCGCGTGCCTACGACGCCGATCACACCGTGATGGCCGGGCTGCGGCATCGGCTCGACGATGCCGTGACGCAGGTGCGCAACGCGCAGCGGCTCGAGCACGAACTCGCCGGTGCGCACCACGCAGCCGCGCCGAAGCCGGCGCCCAGCCCGTCGCACACCTCCTGAGCTGGGGGCGGAACCGGCGCCGCTCAGCGCAGCGGCGCCGGTTTCGTGCGCACCGCCCCCATCCACACCACGATCAGCGCGGCGGTGAGGGCGCCTGCGGCCATGATCGCCGCCAGCACCACGATCTGGAACCGGCCGGCCTGCAGCGGCGAGATGCCACCGAAGATGGCGCCGACGAACGCGCCGGGCAGCACCACCAGCCCGGTGCTCTTGGTCTGATCGATCGACGGGATGAGCGCCTCGCGCACGGCCCGCCGGGCCAGGTGGATCGTCGACTGCCGCGGGGTCGCGCCGAGTGCGAGCCATCCCTCCACCTCGTCCCAATGGTCGATCACGGCGCCGGTGAACATGCGGCCGCTGAGGGTGGCGATGCTCATCGCGTTGCCGATGATGATCGCGCCGATCGCGAGCGCATAGCGCGGAGTCAGTTCGAGCGCGCCGGTGCCGAAGACGATCGCCGTCGCGACCAGCACCCCGGCGGCGATCGAGGTCGACATCATCGCCGCCGACCGCAGCGAGGTGCCGACACGGCCGGTGGCCACGGCCGAGGCGACGGTGAACATCACCAGCAGTGCGACCGCGATCCACACCGGATCGTGCACGATGCCGGTGAGGATGAGGCTGATCACCGCGAGCTGCGCAGCGCCGCGCGCGATGGCGACCGCCGGCGTCCATGCGCGCGGCACGCGGAAGGCGAGCAGCACGGCCGTGGTGACCAACGCGAGCGCGCCGACCCCGGCCAGTGACGGCAGGATGTCGGCGGGCACGCTCACGCCGCGCGCCGTGCCCTGCGCGGCTCGCGCGGCCCGCCGAGCACCGTGTTGGGGATGGCGCGGGAGAAGAACAGCGCGAGCGCCGCGAGCACGCCGAGCGCGAGGAAGGCGGTGCGCAGCGAGCCCAGCTGCGAGTCGGCGTAGATGCCGCGCAGCGTGTCGCCCTCGGCGGAGGACAGGCCCGCCTTCTCGGCGATCTTCGGCACCTCGGCGACCGGCACGATCGCCACGCCGCCCTGGGACTGCTCGACGACCGCCGACTGCACCTGCTGCGGCAGCGTGCTTGCCTGCACGCCGCTGACGAACGAGGTGCTCAGCGACATGATCAGCACCGAACCGATGAGTGCGGTGCCGAGCGCCGACCCGAGGTTCTGGAACACGCCCTGCAGGCCGCCGACCTCGCTGGAGCGGGTCTCGGCGACACTGGACATGTTGACGTTGCCCAACTGCGAGGCGAGCAGGCCGAGCGCGGCGCCCGCGGCGAACATGCCCACCGCGAACATGCCGCTGCGCAGGTCGGCCGACACCGAGCCGAGCAGGGTGAGCACGCTGACCACGAGCACGAGCTGACCGATCCGAACGATCCGTCGCGGCGACCAGAGCCGGCTCAGCACGGTGCCGACCGCGGAGAACAGGATCAGGGCGATCGACAGCGGGAAGATGCGGATGCCGGTGCTCAAGGCATCCAGCCCCAGGGTCATCTGCAGATACACCGGCACCATGAAGAACACCCCGGCGGTGATGGCATACTGCGCGCCGAGCACCGTGAGGCCCGACCGCAGCCTGGCGATCGAGAACATCGACACGTCGAGCAGCGGAGTGCGGCCGGTGCGGTCGAGGTGGCGCTGCCTGCGCAGGAACAGCCACACCAGCGCGACGCCGGCGGCGATCAGGAACGGCACCACCGAAAGGCCGAGCGGGGTGATCTTCCACTCGCCCCACTGCGGCGCCGACAGGGGCAGCACCCAGCCCCAGGTCTTGGACTGCAGCATCCCGAACACGATCAGCACCAGGCCCGCCGCCGACAGCAGCACGCTCGCGAGGTCGATCCGCTGCGGCTGCGGACGGCTGCGATCGGCGACCAGCCGCGCCAGCAGCAGCACCACGATCATGATGACCGTCTCGCCGAGGAACACGTAGCGCCAGCTGAGGTAGGTGGTCAGGTAGCCGCCGATCAGCGGCCCCGCCGCCACCGCGGCACCCGAGACCGCACCGATGATCGCGAACGCGGTGACCCGCGCAGCGCCGGTGTAGTTGTCGGCCACGAGCGCAGCGATCGCCGGGATGACCAGCACCGCACCGAGCCCCTCGACGACCGACCAGCCCACGAACAGCGCGGCGAAGTTGGGCGCGAGTCCGGTCAGCAGCGAGCCGGCGGCGTACACCACGGCTCCGATCATGAACGCCCTTCGCCTGCCCCAGACGTCGCCGAGCTTGGCCCCGAGCAGCATCACCGCGGCCATCGTCAGCGTGTAGAAGGTGATCGCCGCCTGCATCGCCGACACCGTGGTGTGCAGCTCGGTCACCACCGTCGAGATCGACACGTTCATCACCGTGCCGTCGAGCACCATCACGAACTGCGCGCACGCGAGGATAGCGACCGCCGCCCATTTCGACATGGATGTCATTCTGCCCGACGTGCACCGTGCCGGCGGGCATTCCGGCGCAGCCGTCGGGCGATCAAAGTGCCATCACTGCCACGACGTCTGTCTCGAGCAGTACGATCCATCGGGGTAGCGTCCCTGCATGACCCTCCCACCCGCGGGCGCTGCCGACCTGATCATCACCGGCGGCACGGTGCTCACCGTCGATGCCGGGTTCAACGTCGCCGAGGCGCTGGCCGTGCGCGACGGCGTGATCGTCGCTGTCGGCACCAGGGCGCAGGCAGACGCACTGCGCGGCCCGGCGACGCGGGTCATCGAACTGCACGAGGGCGCGGTGCTGCCTGGCATCAACGACACCCACCTGCACGGCGCGATGGTGCACACCTACTGGCCGCACCACTGGATCGAGGATGCCGAGACGTGGAAGCGCGATGTGATGCCGCAGCCGCGCGCGCTGGACACCGCGCAGAAGCAGAGCGACGCCGTCGACTTCATCCAGCAGCACGCGCTCTCGCTCGGGATCACCAGCTACACCGAGCCGGGGCTGGGATCCCATTCCGACCACCAGCACGGCGGAGGGGTCGGCGGCGGGGTGTTGCGCGCCTATCTCGACAAGGCGGCACGCCGCCAGCTGCCGGTGCGGGTGAACGTGCTGCTGAACTTCGGCGAGCTCGACGGCCCGTGCCTGGCGGAAGACCTCGCCGCGGGCCTTGCTGCGGTGCCCGCCTCGCCGGATCCGCGACGACTGCAGCTCGCCGGGGTCAAGCTGTTCGCCGACGGGCCGCCGGCCACGCGCGAGGCGTGGATGCATCGCCCCTACCTCGGCACCTCGGCCGACGGCACCGCGGCCGACGTCGGCGAACTGGGCATGGTGCACGGCGACTCGCACGACGAGCGGCTGGCGCTGCTGCGCCGGCTGATCCGCATGGGCCACGACGCCGGACTGCAGGTGGGTGTGCACGCGACTGGCAGCCGCACCGTCGAGGAGGTGGTGCGGGCGTTCGAAGACGCTATGGATGCCGGCGGCGCCGCCGATCCGCGCCACTACATCATCCACGGCGACTGCGTCACGCACCCCACCCTGCGACGCATGGCCGGGCGCGGCATCGGCATGACCACCCAGCCGACGATCTATGCCACACTCGGCGAACTGTTCCCCGAGATGATCGGCGTGCAGGCAGCCGACGACGCGTTCCCGCTGCGGTGGGCGATGGACGCCGGGGTACGACTGGGGCTCAGCTCCGACGCCCCGATCGTGACCGCCGACTGGCGCGTCGGCATGACCGATGCGGTGCTGCGCCGCGGCGCGACGGCGGATCGCGAGCGCCAGCGGCTGTCGCTGCAGGATGCGATCCGCGCCTACACCGCACACG
>CAYLMS010000049.1:0-8927 GCA_964384455.1 uncultured Microbacterium sp.
GGGGCGGGGGCGGGGGCGCGGGCGGGGCGGGCGCGGGGGCGGGCGGCGCGTTCGGCATCGGGTAGCATAGGAGGGTTGTCCGGCGGCGGCCCTGTCCGCGTGAGCCCGTGACACGTGCACACACCCTCCTGCTGCGGGGAAACGCCCCGCAGCCGTTCAAGTCCGAAGGAGGTGGGTCAGTGACGCACACGCACCAGTACGAACTCATGGTGATCCTCACCCCGGAGCTCGACGAGCGCACCGTCGCCCCGAACCTTGACAAGTTCCTCAAGGTCATCACCAGCGATGGGGGCAGCATCGACAAGGTCGACATCTGGGGTCGTCGCCGCCTGGCGTACGAGATCCAGAAGAAGAGCGAGGGCATCTACGCCGTCGTCAACTTCACCGCGACCAGCGCCGCGACGCAGGAGCTCGACCGCCAGCTGAACCTCAGCGAGAACGTCATGCGCACCAAGGTGCTGCGTGCCGAGGAGGCCATCGCCCTGGTGGCCGCCGAGGCGAAGCGCGCCGAGGCGAAGGCGGCCCGCAAGTCGGTGCCCGCCAAGGTCGCGAAGGACGCCTAGTCCGATGGCCGGCGAGACGATCATCACCGTGGTGGGCAACCTCACCGCGGACCCCGAGCTGCGCTTCACGCAGAACGGGCTGGCTGTCGCGAACTTCACGATCGCATCGACGCCGCGCACCTTCGATCGCCAGGCGAACGAGTGGAAGGACGGCGACGCCCTCTTCCTGCGCGCGAGCGTGTGGCGGGAGTTCGCCGAGCACGTCGCCGGTTCGCTGAGCAAGGGCTCGCGCGTCATCGCGACCGGCCGCCTGAAGCAGCGCAACTACCAGGACCGCGAGGGCAACAACCGGGTGTCGATCGAGCTGGAGGTCGACGAGATCGGCCCCTCGCTGCGCTACGCCACGGCCCAGGTCACCCGGGCCGCGGGCGGTGCGCGCGGTCAGGACTCCGAGGGATGGTCGGGCCAGGCCGCGGCGGCGCAGCCCGCCGGCGACGGCCCGTGGTCGACGCCGGGCACCCCGGCTGCCGCCGGCTCCGACGGCTGGGCCGCTCCGGGCGCGTACGGCGACGACACCCCGTTCTGATCGCCCGCTGAGGCATCCACACACAACTGATCTGAAGGACACACCATGGCTGGAAAGGCGAGCGGCGACCGCCGCAAGCCGCGCAAGGGCGCGAAGACCGCGGCCCCTGCGAAGGCGATTCGCGTCGGCATCATCGACTACAAGGATGTCGCGACGCTGCGCAAGTTCATCTCGGAGCGCGGCAAGATCCGCGCCCGTCGTATCACCGGGGTCTGGGTGCAGGAGCAGCGGCTGATCGCCCGGGCGATCAAGAACGCCCGCGAGATGGCGCTCCTGCCCTACGCCGGCGCGGGCCGGTAAGGGGCATCCGATGGCAAAGCTGATTCTCACGAACGAGGTCGCCGGGCTGGGCAGCGCCGGTGACGTGGTCGAGGTCAAGAACGGGTACGCCCGCAACTACCTCATCCCGCAGGGCTTCGCGGTGGCATGGACGCGCGGCGGCGAGAAGCAGGTGGCGTCGATCCGCGCCGCCCGCGAGGCGCGCGCGATCCACGACCACGACCAGGCGGTCGCACTCAAGGACTCGCTGGAGTCGAACAAGGTCAAGCTGTCGGTGAAGGCCGGCGCCGAGGGCCGTCTGTTCGGTTCGGTGAAGACCGGCGACGTGGCCGACGCGGTCAAGGCCGCCGGCCTCGGCGAGCTCGACAAGCGCACGATCCACATCACCTCGCCGATCAAGGCGGTCGGCGAGCACGAGGCGACCGTGCGGCTGCGCGAGGACCTCACCGCCGTGATCACCCTGCAGGTGGTCGCCGCCAAGTAGCATCGCACGCCGCCGAGGCGGCGCAAGACGCGGGATGCCGCGGGCCTTCGGGTCCGCGGCATCCGGCGTGTGCGGGCACTTGACAACGCGCGTGGAATCTGCGCTGTGTGCACAGGTGACGTGTTGCGCGCCAACCTTCAACGCTCGCTTCAAGCCGTCCGTCATCCACAGGCAGTGGACAAGCAAAGCCCTGGTCAACGGGATGAAAGCGAAGATTAGAGTTGGGTTGACCACCTGTTTTCCACAATCACTCTGCACAGCCTCAACAGCGTTTCGCGCAACGAGTCCACAGTGTTATCCACAGGCCGGTTTGCGGGTGTCGGAGGCTGCTTCTAGCGTGGGCTAGGCCCCCGGGGGAGGGCGAAGAATCTGGTGACAGGGTGCGGGCAGCCGCATCCTGCGCCAGGCTCCTCGCGGACGCGCGATACCCGACGCGCGTGCCCGACACTCTCCCACCGTGCCGGGGCGCACACTGAGAGAGGAGTGCCGGTTGTCCATCGCCGACATCTCAGACGAGCGCCTCGGCGGCCCGGTGGAGCCGCGCACCTTCGAACGCACCCCGCCGCACGACCTGCTCGCCGAGCAGAGTGCGCTCGGCGGCATGATGCTCTCACCCGACGCGGTGGCCGATGTCACCGACACCGTGCGCGGCGGCGACTTCTACGTGCCCAAGCACGAGGTGATCTTCGAGGCGATCTACGCGTTGTACTCGCACGGCGAGCCGACCGATGTCGTGGCCGTCACCGACGAGCTGATCAAGACGGCGTCGCTGCAGCGCGCCGGTGGCGTCGACTATCTGCACAGCCTCACCTCGATCGTGCCGACCGCCGCGAACGCGGGCTATTACGCGTCGATCGTCGCCGAGCGCGCCGTGCTGCGCCGGCTGGTGGAGGCCGGCACGCGCATCGCGCAGATGGGCTACTCGGGCGAGGGCGATGCGCTCGACCTGGTGAACAACGCGCAGGCCGAGATCTACCAGGTGACCGGCTCGCAGAGCGCCGAAGACTACGTGCCGCTCGAGATCGCTGTCGACGCGGCCGTCACCGAGATGGAGGCGGCCAGCGGTCGCGACGGCGAGCTCACCGGGGTGCCCACCGGCTTCGCCGCGATGGACCAGCTCACCAACGGGCTGCATCCGGGTCAGCTGATCATCATCGCCGCGCGCCCGGCGCTCGGCAAGTCCACGCTGGCGCTCGACTTCGCGCGGGCGGCAGCGATCTCGCACGACCTGCCCACGATCTTCTTCTCGCTCGAGATGGGGCGCAGCGAGATCGCGATGCGCCTGATGAGCGCCGAGGCGGCCGTGCCGCTGCAGGCAATGCGCAAGGGCACGCTCGACCGGCGCGACTGGACCACCATCGCCGCCACCCGGGGCCGCATCAACGAGGCTCCGCTCTACATCGATGACAGCCCCAACATGACGCTCGTCGAGATCCGCGCCAAGTGCCGCCGGCTCAAGCAGCGGGTGGGCCTGAAGATGGTCGTGATCGACTATCTGCAGCTCATGACCAGCGGCAAGCGCGTGGAGTCGCGCCAGCAGGAGGTGAGCGAGTTCTCGCGCGCGCTGAAGCTGCTGGCCAAAGAGCTCGGCGTGCCGGTGATCGCGCTTTCGCAGCTGAACCGCGGCCCCGAGCAGCGCGCCGATAAGAAGCCCGCCCTGAGCGACCTGCGCGAGTCGGGATCGCTGGAACAGGATGCCGACATGGTGATTCTGCTGCACCGCGAGGCCGCCTACGAGAAGGAGAACCCCCGCGCCGGCGAGGCCGACCTCATCGTCGCCAAGCACCGCAACGGGCCGACCGACACCATCACCGTCGCGTTCCAGGGCCACTTCTCGAGGTTCGTGGACATGGCGCCGGGGGAGTTCGGGTAGTTGTAGGTTCCACGCCGAAATGACATATTCCACGGGTAGTTGGCAGGCACTTGGCATCTCTGCCAAGTGCCGTGGACACGCGCTTGTGGCTGAGGCGTGTGGTTCTGGGGAGGGAGTCGGTTCCAGTCCGTAGGGTCGGAACGCTGGCCTGGGTTGAGTTGCGAAGCACTGGGGGTTGTTGTGGGGTCAGATTTTCGGTTGTGGTCGGATGAGCCATCGGCGACAGACTTGCTGTCGTTCGATGCGATCGCGGACACCGTGGTCGATGCGCTATTCGACGGTGAGCTGGATCCAGTTGCTCTCGGTCTTGAGGGCGCTTGGGGTAGCGGCAAGACGACGGTGCTGCATCTGATTGAAAATCGGATCGCCACGGAGAACGTGGATGGTCAAGTGGTTGTCGTGGTTCGGTCGAACCCTTGGCAGTACGACCCGGCAGTGGGCGCCAAAGAGAGTTTGATAGCCGAGATCCTCGGTGCGTTGAGTGCTGAGTTTGACGCGTCCGACCCTGTGGGATCGGCGGGTCTGACTGCACTGAAGGCGCTGGTGAAGCGTGTCAACTGGTCCAAGGCTGTGAAGATGGCGGCCCGAACGGCTTTGACCTTGCAGCTTCCGTCGTTGGACGACGTCTTCGACTTGGTCAGCGACGACCCTGAGTCACTCGATTCGCCCAAGGACATGGCGTCTTTCAAGGAGGAGTTCCAGAAGCTGCTGGCCGACCCGGCGTTGGCGCATGTGTCGCGAGTCGTCGTGTTGGTCGACGACCTCGATCGATGTCTACCGCCGACTGTGGTCGAGACTCTCGAGACGATCCGCTTGTTCCTGTCGGTCCCGGGGATGTGCTTCGTCGTGGCTGCGGATGAGGCGCGGGTCGCGGAGGCGATTCGGATGCATCTTGGAACACCGCTTGTCGGGGACGGGCGAGAGAGTGTTGCGAGCTTGTATCTCCACAAGATCGTGCAGACGACGGTGCCAGTTCCGGCATTGAGCGCGTTCGACACGCGGGCATACTTGTTCCTACTTCTGGCGAAGCAGGAGTGCGGCAGTGATGATGCGTTCGCAGAGCTGGTGCGGGCGTGTGGTGAGCTGCGCGTCGCTGCCGGGAGCCTCGATGACCTGGAGCTGCCGGCGGATGGTTCGTTGCGGTCTGCGATGCAGAGCGCGGCGAGGTTGACCCCGATTCTGTATGAGAAGTTGCAGGCGAACCCGCGTCGAATCAAGCGGTTCATGAATGACTTGAACGTCCGGCAGTCGATCGCGGATCGGCGAGGGATTGCATTGTCGCCGGATGCGGTCGCGAAACTCATGGTGCTGGAGCGCACGTTGCCGACCGACTTCGACACTCTGCTCGGTTGGCTGAGCGCGGGGGTGCTGCGTCCCCGGCTGGAGCGTTTGTCCGAGGTCGCAGAGTCCGGCGCCGCCGCCAATCGCGGGGACGCAGATGATGGGGAAGGTGTCGACGAAGAGTCGTTCTCGGCAACCATGATCCGGTGGGCCAAGCTTCCGCCTGCCCTCGACGCGGCTGCGGCTGGCGGGTACTTGACGCTTGCGGCGGCGTTCCATGGTCGGCTGCTCGTCGACGAGGGGCTTCCGGAACAGTTGCGGGATATCGCTGCGGCATTGGCGTCAAGGTCGCAGATCGAACGTGAGGCGGTATCTCAGGACGAGCTACAGGCCTTGCCTCTGGGAGATGTGTCGGTGCTGCTCGATCATCTCGGCCGACGCCTCCAGGACGAGCCGGGCGTGCAGTTCGCGGCGGTGAACGCGATCATCACACTGGCGCGACTGCATCCGGCGGTACAGCAGGAGGCGCTCGTCGCCCTGGCTCGGCTGCGCGCGACCGATGTGAATGCCTCGACGGTGATGCTGTTCCGTTCCATCGAAGCTCAGTACGTCGATGTCCTTGAGGGGTGGCGCGTGGTGGGTGCCGACGATACCGACACCTCGAAGGCGCTGACATCGCTGCTCGGGCCGGTGGTGGCGTCCTGATGGGAACTAGTGGTGTGTACAAGGGAGGCGGCGGTGCAGCGGCTGCCGGACTGAGGGATGCGCTGAGCGACTGGCTTGACAGCGCATCCGCGCCATCGGCTCCCGCAGCTGGCGGCCCGACGATCGACGGGCGCCTGGATCCGAAGCGTGTGGGCGGGGCGTTGCGGTTGTGGTCCGGCCCGTCGGGTGGTGGCCGATCGGGTCGCGCTGGAGGATCCGGGAGCTCCGGTGGCGGCCGTTCTAGCGGCGGCGCGCAGCGCTCGGCCGCACGCGTAGCCGGCCCAGCCGGCAGCGCTGCGACTCTGTCGACCGCGTACTTGCGGGGTGAGCGCGCACCGTTGGAGGCGGCCGGGCTCGACCTCGATGAGCTTCGCGCCCTTGATGATCCGCTCGAGGTGCGCCGGCGCATCGTCGAGGCCGCGTTCGAGTCGGAACCTGACAGTACAATCGCCGATGGCGAGGCGCGACTGATCGTCGCAGACCTCGTGACGTGGACGCTGGAGACTCCGCGGGATCCGGCGCAGATCGTGCGCCACACGGTCGAGTTGATGATCGCTCGTTCCATCCTGACGGAGGTCGGCGACCGGATTCGACAAGAACCGAGGGCTGCGCTTCGGCGTTCCGCAGAGGATGAGATCCGACTCGCCGCGAAGGCATGGGCGATGCGATTCGATGTCGCCGCGGTGACTCTGGATGGCCCGTCCATTAGCGCGGCGGTCCAAACAGGCGTGACGGATCTTCTTGCTATCTATGGGGATGAGTCATGACGAGCATCGCTCTGTGTCTGTCCCGGGAGGATGCTGCCAAGAGCGGGGCGGACGAGGTGTTTTTGTGGGATGGCACGCCGGGCGATTCCTTCAATACGGGGTTACGACCGGACCTGCGCCAGCTCGGGACAGTTCCTTCGATCAATGCCGACTTCGTTCGTGTGGCCCTCACCGTCTATGTCGCAGACCATTCGGTGAGACGTGAACGGGGTGGATCGAACTGGAATCAGCGCGACCTAGTCTTGACCGTGCCGGTGATCCACGCGGAGAAGTGGCAGGCCGTCGCGGCGGAGTTGGAACGCACGCTCGCGTTCCTCACCGGCGACCGGTGGACTCTGCAGTTCGCCCGACTCGCCGCCTCCGAGACGAGTGGTGTGCTGGTGCCCGACACGGCCGCTCGGACGGTTCTGGTCAGCGGCGGCGCGGACTCCGCATCCGGCGCGCTGGTGTCCGCGGCATCGCTCCGGTCCGGGGAAGGGCAGCGGCTTGTCTCCCACTCAAGCTCGGGTGCGGGAGCGAGCGCCCCGCAGCAGCGTGTCGCCGCCGCCCTGGAGGCGCTGTTCAGCGGGACGACCATCCACCATTACCAGGTGCATTTGCAACGCAGAACACATCGCCTCAACGGCACACGATTTCGACGGGAACCGTCGAGCCGCTCGCGATCGTTGCTGTTCCTCGCGCTCGGGCTGGCAGTGGCAAGCCAGAGTGGCCGCGGCCTGTGGATCGCCGAGAACGGCTTCGCCTCCATCAACCCCCCACTTGGCCCAGAGCGGGTGGGAGCATTGTCGACCCGCACGACGCAGCCTTGGTTCCTCTGGCGCGTGGGCTCACTGTTGACAGATCTGGGCGGGTACGGCGAAATTGAGAATCCCTTCCAAGCCTTGACGAAGGGCGATGAGTACCGACGCGTCGTCGAGCTGGTCGGCGCGGATCGTGCCGCGGCATTCCTCAGCGCAACGAACTCCTGCTCGCACAGCGACCAGCAGTACTTGGGTCAGGTCGCCAGTGGTTCGCACTGCGGAAAGTGCTTCGGCTGTGTCCTTCGTCGCGCCGCGTTTGCCGCGGCAGATCTTTCCGATGCCACCCCGTACCTCGCCGACCGCGGAGGACGCTTCGCGAAGTATGCGGAGCAGCGGTCGATCGAAAACGCGGTCCGAGACTTCGTCGATGCGGGCGTGGACGAGAGCTTCCTCATGACAACCCCACTGCCCCCAGCCCTCACCGTCGCCGACGCGCGGACCCTATACGCACGGGGCTTGGCCGAGTTGGAAAACTATCTGGGATGAGACGCCTACCTCCCCTGGACACGCACGCGCACGTCGCGTTGGACATCGCGCCGTTCGAGCTTGAAAAGCTGGGCGCGGTTGTCCTGATCGCTACCCGGTCACTCGACGAATACGCGCAAGTGGAGTCGCGTTCGGATCGCGCCAGCGTATGGGGGGTGGGGTGTCACCCGGGTCTCGTCGGCGCCGATCGTGGATTCGATCCGGATCGCTTTGCGACCATGCTCCAGTCGACCTCATATGTTGCGGAGGTGGGACTCGATGGCGCGTCCCGCGTTCCACGCGACACCCAGCGGGCGACGTTCGAACGCATCGTTAAGGCGGTCGAGACCTCCCCTCGGATCGCTTCAATTCATAGCTACCGGGCGACCAGCGCTGTACTTGAGGTGTTGCGTGCATCTCACCTGCGTGCGGGGGCCGTTCTGCACTGGTGGTTGGGCACGCCTGAAGAGACTCGGGAGGCTGTCGCGTTGGGCTGCTACTTCTCGGTCAACTATTCGATGACCCGCTCGCCCGACGTGCTCCGAGCTATCCCGCGAGAACGTCTACTTGTCGAGACCGATCATCCCAGCGGTGATCGTTTCTCCCAAAGCCCACGCCGACCAGGCCGGGTGGAACCGGTCGAGGCCGGGATAGCGCGGGCGCTCGGCCTCGCGCCCGCGGTTGTCCGTACTGTCGTCTGGTCGAACTTCGCCGCGCTGGTCGACGACACAGGAGTCGATTCCCTGCTCCCCGCCGCGCTTCGACAAATGATCCAGTCCGCGAGGTGAGACGCGTGGTTCCGCGCGCAGACGGTCGGGCGGGCCTAGCCCGTAGGTGACCGTCGCCGTCAGGACGCGGAACGCTCCTCGGCTGTGCTCTGCTCCTCCACGTACTGGCTCGCCGCATTCCACCAGGGATTCCCGCGGACCCGGTACAGGATGGTCCGCTCTCCGGGCACGCGCTCGACGAACTCGATGAAGTTCGCTCGGCGGAGCTTCTGGATCAGTGGGTGCACGATGCCAGGGGAGAGCCGCGTGGCGTCGGTGATCGTCTTCGATGAGAACTTCTCGCCGCGTAGCCCGGCGATCTCGACCATGACGCTGTACATGTAGCTGTTGCCGAAGACGAGCCGGGATTCCTCCGGCGCGATGGGCTCCAACATGGTCATGTCCTTGAGTGTCGCA
>CAYLMS010000050.1:0-8499 GCA_964384455.1 uncultured Microbacterium sp.
TCGAAGACCGGCACCCCGGGCAGCGCGTCATAGATGACGAAATCGTCGCAGGCCGCCGCCAGCGACCGGCTCGACGAGCCGGCCACCCCGATGCCCACCACATAGCGGCCCAGCCGCTTGCAGCGCTGCGCGAGCGGGATGTAGTCGGAATCGCCGGCCACGATCACCACGTGGGTGAGGTCGGGCAGCCGGAACATGTCCTCGACCGCGTCGACCGCGAGCCGGATGTCGGCGGCGTTCTTGCCGTAGGCCGCGGCCGGGAACAGTTGCACCAGGTCCACCGCCCGCCCGACCAGCTGTTCCTGGTACTCGGCGTTGACCTCGGCCGACCAGTCGGCATAGGCGCGGGTCAGCACCACCGTGCCGAACGACGAGGCGAAGTCCAGGATCGCGCCGACGTCGACCCGGGCCCGGGCCAGCTTCGCCGACTCCAGGCCCTTGGCCTTGTCGCGCTGGAACGAGTTGCGGCCGTTCACCTGGTCGTAGCGGGAGATGACGATGTTGTCGAAGTCGATGTAGACGGCGACGCGGGAGTCGGAGGCCTCGGGCATGGCTCCAGTGTGTCAGGCCGGAGCGGGGGCGAACACCGCCAGCGCGCCCGGCAGCACCTCGATGCTGACCGGCAGGGCCCCGAGCGGGTCGCCGTCGGCGTAGGCAGTGACGCCAGGAGCGTGCAGGCGGATGCGGCGCCCGCGATAGGTGCGCACCTCGGGCCGGGCCACGTGGGTGCCGCGGTAGACGGTGGGCAGCAGCCGCAGCAGGTGCAGCCGGCCGTGGGGAAGCACCACCGTCACGTCGAGCAGTCCGTCGGCGGGGTCGGCGTCGGGGCATACCGGGATGTCGCCGCCGTAGCTGCGGGTGTTGCCGACGCTGACCATCACGGCGCCGCCGTCGATACGGCGATCATCGACCTCGATGACGTACGGGATCGGAGCGAGGAACAGGAACTCCGCCAGGACGGCGAGGTTGTAGCGCATGTCGCCGCGAGGCCACCGCATCCGGTTCGCCCGGTCGTTGACCTTGGAGTCGAAGCCGCTCGCGAGCACGGTCGTATAGACGCGGGATGCGCCGTCGCCGGCCTGCACCCGCGCCAGGTCGACCCGCCGCACGCTGCCCGTGGCGATCACATCGGCGGCGACCTTCGGCTCCAATTGCGGGATGCCGAGACACAGGGCGAAGTCGTTTCCGGTGCCGGCCGGCACGATGCCGAGCGGCACCTCGGTGCCGTGCAGCACCTGCGCGGCGAGGCTCACTGTGCCGTCGCCGCCGACCACCACGACGCCGTCGACGCCGCGGTCGACCGCCTCGCGGATCAGCTGTGACGTGTCGGCCGCTGAGCCGCCCGAGGAGACCGTGACGTGATGACCGTGCTCGCGCAGCCGGTCGGCCGCGGTTGCGGCGGCGTCGGAGCGGGCACCGGTGCGCGCCGCGGGGTTGACCACGACGGCGAGCTCCACCAGATCAGTGTGCCCGATCCACGTGCCGCTGCAGCGCTACCGTGCGGCGTCGCCCCGACGCCGTGGTGCGCGCGTTCAGAACTCCAGCGCCTTGGCCAGCAGCGCGGCGCTCTCCAGCGCGTGCACCTTGGCCGAGCCCGCTGCCGGAGATGCGGCGGCCGCCCGCGACACGCACCGCATGGTGCGTCCGTGCAACTGGCGCACCACCTCGAGCGCGATGAACGGCCACGCCCCCTGGTTCTCGGGCTCGTCCTGCACCCACACCAGCTCGGCATCCGGGTAAGCGTCGACCACTGCGTTCAGTTCGTCGACCGGCGCGGGGTAGAACTGCTCCAGCCGCACCAGCGCGATGCGCGGGTCGGGCGCCTTGTCGAGCTCGGCGCGCAGATCCCAGTGGATCTTGCCCGAGTGCAGCAGCACGCGCTGCACGCCGGCCTTCTCCACACCGCGGTCGTCGTCGAGCACCGGCTCGAAGCGCCCCGTCGTGAAGTCCTCCACCGCGCTGGTGGCACCGCGCAGGCGCAGCATCGCCTTCGGCGTGAACACGATGAGCGGGCGGCGCGGGCGGGCGTAGGCTTGCCGGCGCAGCAGGTGGAAATAGGATGCCGGGGTCGACGGCCGCGCGACGGTCATGTTGTCCTGCGCGCACAGCTGCAGATAGCGCTCGATGCGCGCCGACGAGTGGTCGGGGCCCTGGCCCTCGTAGCCGTGCGGCAGCAGCAGCACGACGCTCGACTCCTGACCCCACTTCTGATCGGCGGCCGAGATGTACTCGTCGATCACCGACTGGGCGCCGTTGGCGAAGTCGCCGAACTGCGCCTCCCACAGCACCAGCGCGTCGGGCCGCTCCACGGAATAGCCGTATTCGTAGGCCATGGCCGCGTATTCGCTGAGCAACGAGTTGTACACCCAGAAGCGGCCCTGGGTGGCGCTGAGGTTCACCAGCGGGATCCACTCCTGGCCGTTCACCCGGTCGTGCAGCACCGAATGCCGCTGCACGAACGTGCCGCGCTGCGAGTCCTGGCCGGCGAGGCGCACGTGCGTGCCTTCGAGCAGTAGCGAGCCGAACGCCAGCAGCTCGCCGAAGCCCCAGTCGATGGCGCCGGAGCGGCTCATGTCGTGCCGCTTGTCGAGCAGTTGCTGCAGCTTGGGGTGCACGGTGAAGCCGGCGGGTTTGTTCACGAACGCGTCGCCGATGAGGTGCACCACCTCGGTGGACACCGCCGTGGTCGACAGCACGCCGGGCACGCGGTCGGCGAGCGCCGCGTCGATCGCGGCCTGGTCGAGCACTTCGCTCGCGCCGGTCTCGGCCGCGTGCGTCTGCGCGAACGCGATCTCGAGGCGGTCCTGGAAGTCGAGCTTGGCCTTCTCGTACTCCTCTTCGGTGATGTCGCCGCGACCGACCAGCGCCTCGGTGTAGAGCCGGCGCACCGAGCGCTTCGCCTCGATCAGATTCGTCATCAGCGGCTGGGTCATCGACGGGTCGTCGCCCTCGTTGTGCCCGCGACGGCGGTAGCAGACCAGATCGATCACGATGTCGCGGTGGAACTGCTGGCGGTAGCGGAAGGCCACCTCGGCGACATGCACCACGGCCTCGGGGTCGTCCCCGTTGACGTGCAGGATCGGCGCCTGCGTGGTCTTCGCGACATCCGTCGCGTAGACCGAGGTGTGACCGTCATACGGCACCGTCGTGAAGCCCACCTGGTTGTTGACGACGACGTGGATGGTGCCGCCGGTGCGGTAGCCGCGCAGCTGCGACATCTGCAGCGTCTCGACCACGACGCCTTGACCTGCGAACGCGGCGTCGCCGTGCACCAGCAGCGGCAGGTAGGTGAACGACCCGATCGGCTTGCGATCCTGCTTGCCTCGGGCGATGCCTTCGACCACGCCGTCCACCGTCTCCAGATGCGACGGATTGGCCGCCAGGTGCACGGGCAGCTCGCGGCCGCTGTTGCTCACGAACGTGCCGTCGGTGCCGAGGTGGTATTTGACGTCGCCCGAGCCGTCCTTGTTGCCGACGGCGACCGAGCCCTCGAACTCGCGGAAGATCTGACTGTAGGTCTTGCCGGTCACGTTGGTCAGCACGTTCAGGCGCCCCCGGTGCGCCATCCCGATCACGGCGCCGTCGAGTCCGGCGTCGGCGGCGCCGTTGAGAATCTGGTCGAGCAGGGGGATGAGCGACTCGCCGCCCTCGAGGCTGAACCGCTTCTGCCCGACGTACTTCGTCTGCAGGAACGTCTCGAACGCCTCCGCCTCGTTGAGCTTGCTGAGGATGCGCAGCTGTTCGTCGTGGCTCGCCTTCTGGTACTTCACCTCCATGTGCTCCTGGAACCAGGCGCGCTGCACCGGATCCTGGATGTGCATGTACTCGATGCCGATCGTGCGGCAGTACGAGTCGCGCAGCACACCGAGGATGTCGCGCAGACGCATCTGCCGCTTGCCGCCGAAGCCGCCCATCACGAACTCGCGGTCGAGATCCCAGAACGTCAGGCCGTGGGTCTCGAGCTCGAGGTCGGGGTGCGTGCGCTGCACGTACTCCAGCGGGTCGGTGTCGGCCATGAGGTGGCCGCGCACGCGGAAGGAGTTGATCAGCTCCTGCACGCGCGCCGTCTTGTTCACCCGTTCGGCGATGTCGACGCTGATGTCGCTGGCCCAGCGGATCGGCGCGGTGGGGATGCGCACGGCGGCGAAGATGTCGTCGTAGAAGCGGCGCTGCCCGATCAGCAGTTCGTGCACCTTCTTGAGGAACTCGCCCGACCCGGCGCCCTGGATGACGCGGTGGTCGTAGGTGCTGGTCAGGGTGATCGTCTTGCCGACGGCGAGCTCGTTCAGCGTGCGCTCGCTCATGCCCTGGAACTCGGCGGGGTACTCCAGCGCGCCGGCGCCGATGATAGCGCCCTGGCCCTTCATCAGGCGGGGCACCGAGTGCACGGTGCCGATGCCCCCGGGGTTGGTCAGCGAGATGGTGGTGCCCTGGAAGTCGGCGGGCACGAGCTGGTTCGACCGTGCGCGCGTGACGAGGTCTTCGTAGGCGGCGAGGTACTCGTTGAACGTCATCGTGTCGGCGCGCTTGATGCTCGGCACGAGCAGCGCGCGGGTGCCGTCGGGGCGCGGCAGGTCGATCGCGATGCCGAGGCCGATGTGCGCGGGTGCGACCACCGAGGGGCGACCGTCCACCTCCGCGTAGAAGACGTTCTGGCTGGGGAACTCCTTGAGCGCCTGGATGATCGCCCAGCCGATGAAGTGCGTGAAGCTCACCTTGCCGCCGCGGGTGCGCGAGAGGTGGTTGTTGATCACGATCCGGTTGTCGATCATGAGCTTCGCCGGGATGGTGCGCACGCTCGTGGCGGTGGGCACGGTGAGCGACTCGTCCATGTTGGCCGCGAGCGTCTTGGGCAGTCCCCGCAACGGGGTGACGGCATCCTCGTCGGACGCGTCGGGTGCGGCGACCGCCGGAACCGGAGCCTGCGCCGGGATCGGCTGTGACCTGGCGGGCTTCGCGGTGGTGCGCGCCACCGGCTGCGAGCCGATCACCGGGATCGGCGCGGTGAGCGGCCGCGGCTCGGCGGGAGCCGCAGCGGGTGGTGTCGCGGTGGTGGCGGCGGGCGGGATGGCGGGGGCTGAGGCATCGGTCACGCCGGTGCCGTCGGGCTGAGCCGGCTGATAGGCCTCGAGCACCGGCCACCACGCCTTGTCGACCGAGTTGCGGTCGGCCTTGAACTGCTCGTAGAGCTCTTCGACGAGCCACTCGTTCGCGCCGAAATCTCCGTCGCTCGACAGGCCTGCGCCCGTCACCTGGCTGGACACCCTCGATCGCCTGCTTTCATCGTGGAGTACGTGGGAACCGCGCTCGGCGCGGTCCTCGCGCGTGACACTCCAGCCTAGCCCTCTTCGGCACTTCGGCCCGGGGCATCCGCGCCGGGACAACCGCGCGCGCGGCGGTGCCGCAGGGGTGGGAAGTCACTACTCTTGGCACACATGGAGTTCTACGGCGCCACCCCCGAGGTCGACCTCACCTACTCCGATGTGTTCCTGGTGCCGCGCCGCTCGGCGGTGTCGAGCCGGCTCGACGTCGACCTGGCCCCGGGCGACGGCACGGCCGCGACGATTCCGATCGTCTCGGCCAACATGAACTCGGTCACCGGCCCTCGGCTGGCGGCCACGCTCGCCCGCCGAGGCGGTCTCGGCGTGCTGCCGCAGGACATGCCGCTGCAGGAGCTGGATGCCGCGATCCGCTGGGTGAAGGCGCAGCCTGTGCCGTGGGACACGCCCGTGGTGCTGTCGCCGGAGGTGACCGTCGCCGAGGCGGCGCGGCTGATGCCGACGGCCACCGGTCACGGGATCCTGGTGGCCGACCCCGCGGCGGGGGCATTGCCGGTGGACGCGGTGCTCGGCATCGTGCCGGCATCCCGGCTCGGCACCGCCCTGCCCGATGCGCGCCTGGGCGATCTCGTGCACGCGCGCCCCGCTTCGATCGACGCCGACGAGGTGACCGATGCGCGGCACGCGTTCGACCTCATCACCGCGGTCGGCGCGGAACTCGTATGCGTGCTGCAGCACGGTCACGTGGTGGGCACGCTGTCGCAGCGCACGGCGCTGCGCGCGGCGCTGTACCGCCCCGCCGTCGACGGCGACGGGCGGCTCATCGTCGCGGCTGCCGTGGGGATCAATTCGGATGTCGCCGCCAAGGCCCGCGCGCTGGTCGCGGCAGGGGTGGACGTGCTGGTGATCGACACCGCGCACGGCCACCAGGAGGGCATGCTGCGCGCGCTGCAGACGGTGTCGGCGCTGCAGCTCGGCGTGCCGATCGCGGCGGGCAACGTGGTGACGGCCGAAGGCGTGCACGACCTGGTGGCGGCCGGGGCCGACATCGTGAAGGTGGGCGTGGGCCCCGGGGCGATGTGCACCACGCGGATGATGACCGCCGTCGGGCGTCCGCAGTTCTCGGCCGTGCTCGAGACCGCACAGGCGGCCAGGATGATGGGCGCCAAGGTGTGGGCCGACGGCGGGGTGCGGCATCCGCGCGACGTCGCGCTCGCGCTCGCGGCCGGTGCATCATCGGTGATGGTGGGTTCCTGGCTGGCCGGCACCATCGAGGCGCCGGGCGAGCTCGAGACCGACGAGCACGGGCGCGTGTTCAAGCAGTCGTGGGGGATGGCGTCGACGAAGGCCGTGCACGAGCGGTTCGGGCGGCTCGACCCCTACGAGCTGGCCAGGCGCGAGCTGTTCGCGGAGGGCATCTCGGCGTCGCGCATCTATCTCGACCCGCTGCGGCCGAGCGTGGAAGACCTGCTCGACATGATCACCTCGGGCGTGCGCTCGGCGTTCACCTACGCGGGGGCCGCGACGGTGCCGGAGTTCCACGACCGCGCCCGCGTGGGCCTGCAGTCCGCCGCCGGCTACGACGAGGGCAAAGCCCTCCCCACCGGCTGGTAGCCCCGCGCCGGCGGGCGGGGCGGTTTAGGATGGGGGGAGCATGGACGACCCTCCCAGTCGCAGACGATCGCCCCACCGACCCGCCGTGCGAAGCGGTGACGCGTGATGAACGAGTGGATCATGCTGGGCGTGGGGCTGCTGCTGATCATCGGCACCGGACTGTTCGTGGCATCCGAGTTCGCCCTGGTCACCCTCGACCGCGCCGAGCTCGAGGCGCGCCGCGACCGCGGCGAGACCCGGCTCGCGCTGACCATCACGGCGCTGAAGACGACCTCCACCCACCTGTCCAGTGCGCAGTTGGGGATCACCCTCACCACGCTGCTCACCGGCTTCACCATGGAACCGGCGATCTCGAGCCTGCTGCGACCGGTGCTGGTCGGCTGGGGGATGCCGGCGGCCGCCGTCGCGCCGATCTCGGGCTTCATCGGCGTCGCGGTGGCGACCGCGCTGTCGATGATCCTCGGCGAGCTGGTGCCGAAGAACTTCGCGCTCGCGCTGCCGCGCGCCACAGCCAAGCTGGTGATGCCGTTCCAGGTGGCTTTCACGACCGTGTTCCGCCCCGCGGTGGCTGTGCTCGGCGGCAGCGCCGACGCCGTCATCCGCGGCATGGGGATCGAGCCCAAGGAGGAGCTCTCGGGCGCGCGGAGCGCGGAGGAGCTCTCCAGCCTCGTGCGCCGCTCGGCCAGCGCCGGCATGCTCGAGCAGGACACCGCCTCGCTGCTGGACCGCACGCTGGGCTTCTCCCGGCTCACCGCGGCCGATGTGATGACCGCCCGGCCCAGCGTGCACGCTGTCGCCGTCGGCGACAGCGTCGCCGACCTGGTGCAGCTGGCGCGGCGCACCGGGCACAGCCGCTTTCCCGTGTACGACGAGTCGATGGACGACATCGTCGGCGTCGCGCACCTCAAGCAGGCCGTGGCCGTGCCCAGGGAACGCCGCGCCGAGGTGCCTGCGGGAGCCATCGCCACCGAGCCGCTGCGCGTGCCCGAGACCGTGCACCTGGACTCGCTGCTGTCGGAGCTGCGGGCCAAGGGCTACCAGATGGCGATCGTCGTGGACGAATACGGCGGCACCGCCGGCGTGGTCACGCTCGAAGACCTCGTGGAGGAGATCGTCGGCGAGGTCTTCGACGAGCACGACCGCGGGCGCGAGCGGATCGTGCGCGCTGCGGAGTCGATCGTGTTCCCGGCCGGGCTGCGGCCTGACGAGCTGCTCGACCAGACCGGCGTGCGGGTGCCCGAAGACGATGTGTACGACACGGTCGGCGGCTTCATCATGAGCGTGCTCGAGCGCATCCCCGCAGTGGGCGACGAGGTCGCCATCCCCGAGGGCACCCTCACGGTGCAACGCATGGCCGGACGCCGGGTCGACCGGCTCCGGTTCACGCCGCACTCCGCGCCCGAGGCGGCCCCGGATGCCGCATCCGGCGGCGACCCGGCCGCACCACCGGCCGCATCCCCCGGCAGCGCGCAGAGCCGCGGTGCCGAAAGCAGCGGCCGCGCAGGGGGTGAGCGGCGATGAACGACTGGTCGGGCATCCTGTGGCTCGTGGTGCTGCTGGCGTTGAACGCGTTCTTCGTCGCCGCCGAGTTCGCCGTGTTCTCGGC
>CAYLMS010000051.1:0-8421 GCA_964384455.1 uncultured Microbacterium sp.
CGCGGCCGGCGTAGGGGGTGGTCGCGATGTCGTCGGACACGAACCCGACGATGTTCGAGCGCCGGCTGCGCAGGGCGCTGGCGATGCGGTTCGGGGCGTAGCCGAGGCGGGCGGCGACTGTGCGCACATGCTCACTGGTGGTCGCAGACACGTGTCCTCGGCCGTTCAACGCGTGTGACACGGTGGTGATCGAGACACCGGCCTCCCGCGCCACGTCGGCGATGCCGACCCGCACCGGCCGGATCGATGCGACACTCATCCGCGCTCCCCAAATCGATTCCCCTGCCAGCGTATCGGTATGGCGTGCGACTCGGTGTATCTCAGCCGCCTGCCAGCACGGCGTGGCAGCGCCGGATCCGGTCGAGCCACCACTGCCGGCGGTCGGCGGATGCCGCGTGCGCGTCGAGCAGCGCGGCATGCGGCGCCACGCGCCCCACGGCCAGCCGCCCGGCGTCGGGGGCCAGCGCCGGCGCTGACACATCGGCGGCCAGCAGCGCCGCCGTGCCCAGGCCGCAGTCGTACTCGAGCTGCGGCAGCGCTGCCGCGAGCGCGACACCCATCGCAAGCCCCACCGAGGTGTCCAGCGCGCTGGAGACCACGGCGGGCAGGCCCGCCTGCGCCGCGAGGGCCAGCGCCCGGCGCACGCCGCCGAGCGGCTGCGCCTTGAGCACGAGGATGTCGGCGGCACCGGCCGCCGCGACGGCGAGCGGGTCGCGCTGCCGGCGCACGCTCTCGTCGGCCGCCACCGGAATGCCGAGGTGCCTGATCCGGCGGCGTAGCTCGGCCAGCTCCGGGATCGTGGCGCACGGCTGCTCGACGTACTCCAGGTCGAACGGTGCCAGGGCGTGCACGGCGTGCTCGGCCTCGTCGAGGTTCCAGGCGCCGTTCGCGTCGACCCGCACGCGGCCCTCCGGGCCCAGCACCGCGCGCACGGCGCGTACCCGGGCGACATCGTCGGCCAGTCGCTGACCGGGCTGGGCGACCTTCACCTTGGCGGTGCGGCATCCGTCGAATCGTGCATGCACCCGCTCGACGTCCGCGGCGGCCACTGCCGGCACCGTGGCATTGACCGGCACGGTGCTCCGCAGCGGCGCGGGTGCCGCCTGCCAGCCGAAGTCGATCGCCGCCGCAAGCCAGGCTGCGGCCTCGTCATCGGGGTATTCGGCGAACGGTGAGAACTCGGTCCAGCCCTCCGGCCCCTCGAACAGCACGGCCTCGCGCACGTCGATGCCCCGGAATCGGGTGGCCAGCGGCAGGGCCACCACGCGGGCGGTGCCGAGCAGGTCGGCGAGCGCAGGCAGCGTCACGCAACCCATCATGCCGCGCCGCTTAGACTTGCGCGCGTGAGCACCGCCGCGCGGGTCGAAGCCATCCCGCCTCCGCGTACGCCCGCGCGCCGCGCGTGGATTCTGCGGCTGCTGGCCAACGGCGCGCTGCCGGCGGCGTCGGTCGGCAGCGCCGTGATGAACATCCGTGCCACCGACCTCGCCGCCGCGGGCGAGCCGTGGGCGAGCCTGTCGGTGTGGTTCGTGTTCGGGGTGCTGACCTGCCTGGTGCTCGGCGCACTGTGCATGCTCGACCGGCGCACCCGCACGGCGGGTGCGTTCGCCGTGGCGACGGTGATCGTGGTCAATCCGATCACGGCGACCATCGTGGTGGCCTTCCTGGGCGTGCTGTGACCTCCGGACGGCGGCCGGTCTGGCCCACGCTCGCCGCGGCCGTGGCGCTCGCCGCGGCCTCCGCGGTGCTCGGGCTCGCGCACGGACCGTGGTGGGCGAAGCTGGTGGTACTGCTGGCCGCGATCGCGGTCACGGCATGGGCGGCCTGGCTCGCGGTGCGTCGGCCGAGCCTCGTGATCGCTCCGCTGGCTGTGTGCCTGCTGGCGCTCGGCAACCCGCTGGCGCTCGCGGTGTTCAGCGTGAACGTCGAGACCCACGCGGGTCTGGTGCTGCCGCGCCCCGACGGCTTCGGGCTGGTGTTCTGGAAGCGCTACCCGGGCATCGCGGGATGGCGCGCGCCGGCGCATCCGGTGCCCTTCGAGGCCGCGCAGTATCTGCGCAGCGTGCAGGCGGCGATCGATGAGGCGACCGGTGAGCTCAGCACTCGCTATCGCCTGACCTTCAAAGTGCAGCCCGGGCCGACCGGGGTGACCGCGATCGCGAACGGCTACGGCGGCTCCTCGATGTTCGAGCGGGCGGATGCTCCCACCTGGGTGTCGCAGCTCGACGGCAGCGCGCAGCAGCACGACGCCGCGGTGGCCGCCGCGCGCGCCGCTGCGGCGCGGATCGGCCTGCCCGACGAGCGCGTCGCCGCCGGCGAGCCGCTGCACGGCGACGGCACGCTGCGGTTCAGCGACTCCCGCGGCGCGCTGCAACTGGTGTTCCGCGCCGATGAGGTCACGCTCTCCTACACCGGCGGGCCGTTCCTGGCGAGCACCTGGATCCCCGGCGAGTTCGAGCAGCGCATGGCGGCGTTCACCGGCCTCGCGCAGCCGGCGCCGCTGATCGTGCCGAACTGGCCGTGAGCCGTGGCAGCCGCCGGGCGCTCTAGGCTGACTGCATGCTCGTCGACACCCCTGTGCGCATCGGCGTGCAACTGCAGCCGCAGCAGGTCGCCTACGCCGACCTCCGTGACGCCGTGCGCCGGCTCGAGGACGCCGGGGTCGACATCCTGTTCAACTGGGATCACTTCTTTCCGCTGTACGGCGACCCCGACGGCCCGCACTTCGAATCCTGGACGATGCTCGCCGCGTGGGCCGAACAGACCTCGCGCGTGCAGTTCGGTGCGCTGGTGAACTGCAACAGCTACCGCAACCCCGATCTGCAGGCCGACATGGCGCGCACCATCGACCACATCTCGGGCGGGCGCTTCATCTTCGGCACCGGCTCGGGGTGGTTCCAGCGCGACTACGACGAGTACGGCTACGACTTCGGCACGGCCGGCTCCCGGCTCGACGACCTCGCCGAGGGGCTCGCCCGCGTGGTCGCGCGGTGGGGCCGGCTCAACCCTCCGCCGGCGCACCGCATCCCCGTGCTCATCGGCGGAGGTGGCGAGCGCAAGACGCTGCGACTGGTGGCGCGATACGCCGACATCTGGCACACGTTCGCGCACGACGAAGACCTCGTGCGCAAGATCGGCGTGATCCAGGCCTGGGGCGAGCGCGACGGCCACGACACCAGCGGCATCCTCATCTCGGGCGATATCTCGCGCCGCACCGACGACGAGGTCGACCGGATGCACGCGGACGGCGTGCGACTGTTCACGCTCGCGCTCGGCGGACCGCAGTTCGACTACGAGCGCGTGCACCGGATGCTGGCATGGCGCGATGCGCGCAACGGGGGCGCGGCGTGAGCGTCTCGGAGCTGTTCGACGCGTCGAGCTGGCGGCTTGCGCCCGGGGCCGAGGGATACACCGACATCACCGCGCACGTCTCGGACGACGGCCGGATCGCGCGCATCGCGTTCGACCGGCCCGAGGTGCGCAACGCCTTCCGGCCGCACACCGTCGACGAACTGTACCGCGCACTGGATGCGGCCAGGCAGGATCCCCGCATCGGAGTGGTGCTGCTGACCGGGAACGGGCCGAGCCCGAAGGACGGCGGCTGGGCGTTCTGCTCGGGCGGTGACCAACGCATCCGCGGGCGCGACGGGTATGTGTATGAGCCTGTGGTTCCGGTTGCTGAGCCTGTGCCCCCGGTTGCTGAGCCTGTGCCCCCGGTTGCTGAGCCTGTCGAAGCACGCCCCTGGCCCACGGGCCGGCTGCACATCCTCGAGGTGCAGCGCCTCATCCGGTTCATGCCGAAGGTGGTCATCGCCGTCGTGCCGGGCTGGGCTGCGGGCGGCGGGCATTCGCTGCACGTCGTGTGCGACCTCACCGTCGCGAGCCGCGAGCACGCCCGCTTCAAGCAGACCGATGCCGACGTCGGCAGCTTCGACGCCGGCTACGGCTCGGCCTACTTCGCACGGCAGATCGGGCAGAAGCTCGCGCGGGAGGTGTTCTTCCTCGCCGAGGAGTACTCCGCCCAGCGCGCCTACGAGATGGGCGCGGTCAACCGGGTCGTGCCGCACGCCGACCTCGAGCGCGAGGCGATCGCCATGGCCCGCATCATCCTGACCAAATCGCCGACGGCGGTGCGCATGCTGAAGTTCGCGTTCAACGCCGTCGACGACGGCCTGGTGGGCCAGCAGGTGTTCGCCGGGGAGGCGACCCGACTGGCCTACGGCACCGACGAGGCAGTGGAAGGCCGCGACGCGTTCCTGGACAAGCGCGACCCCGACTGGTCGCCGTATCCGTGGCACTACTGAGGCGGCAGGTGCTCGCGCCGCAGGAGATCGAGTGCGTGCGGGCCGAATCCCGGCCCGCTCGGCCCGGATCTCCTGCGAGCCGAACGGGCGGGGCCGGCCGGTGAGGGTCGTGCAGGTCTCTGACGCCGATCCGCGGGTCGTGCTGGCCGCGCTGCGCGCCGCGCTCGACGGCAGCGGCCCCGCGGTGGGGCTCGCCCCGACCGCGGTGGGGCTCGGTGGCCGCGCGGTGGGGCCCAGCCCGACCGCGTCCGCGCTGCAGGAGATCGGCGCGCCCGCGCCCGTGCCCGCGCGCGCCGAGGTGCCGGAGGGCACCGCCGTGCTGATCGCCACCTCGGGCTCCACCGGGATGCCCAAACAGGTCGTCATCGGGCGCGCCGCCCTGGTCGCCGGCGCCCGCGCCACCGCCGCCCGCATCGGGGCGGGGCGCTGGCTGCTCGCGCTGCCGGCCGGCTATGTTGCCGGCATCCAGGTGCTCACCCGCAGTCTCGTGCACGGTGAGGAGCCGGTGCTGCTCGACGCCCGGTTCGGCCCCGAGTCGTTCACGGTGGGGGCGCGCCGCCTGGCCGGCAGCCGCGCGTATACCTCGCTCGTGCCGGCGCAACTGGTGACCCTGCTCGAAGACGCCGATGCGTCCGCCGCCCTGCGCTCGTTCGAGGCCGTGCTCATCGGCGGCCAGGCGATGCCGGCCGCACTGGTCGATCGCGCTCGCGCAGCCGGCGTGCGCATCGTGCGCACGTACGGCGCCACCGAGACCAGCGGCGGCTGCGTCTACGACGGAGTGCCGCTCGAGGGCGTCACGGTACGCGTGCGCGACGGTGAGGTGCAGGTGGGCGGGCCGACGCTCGCCGACGGCTATCTCGCCGACCCCGCGCTGACGGATGCCGCGTTCCTGCGCGACCCCGACGGCACCAGGTGGTACCGCACCGGCGACGCCGGCTCGCTCGAGTGCGGAGTACTCCGCGTGCACGGCCGGCTCGACAACGTCATCGTGACGGGCGGCATCAACGTCTCACTCGATCGCGTCGAGCAGCTGGTGCGGGCGGTGCCTGGACTGTACTCGGCGGTGGTGGTCGGCGTCGTCGACCCGAGGTGGGGGGAGGCGTCGGTGGTCGTCGTCGCGCGCGACGCGGGGCAGCAGCCGGGCGACCCCCAGCTGCTCGAGCAGGCGCGTGCCGCAGTGGCCGCGGGCATCGGCGCGCACGCGCGCCCGCAGCGCCTGGTGCTCGTCGACGAGCTGCCTCTGCTTGCCAGCGGCAAGCCTGACCGCGCGGCGATCCGCCGCGCCATCGCTGCGCGCTGACGCAGCGGCAGTGCCTCTAGGATTGCCGAAATGGCGACCCACTCCCGCAAGCGGCGCACGCGCCAGACCACCACGACTGCGCGACCGCGGGGCAATCCGCAGCGCCCGCCCGCACCGCGCACCGCGCGCCGCGCCGGCGTGCGCGACTGGGTCGGAGCCGCGCGGCTGCGCACGCTGCCGCTCGCAACGGCGCCCGTGCTGATCGGCACCGGCGCCGCGCACGTCGTCGAGCAGCAGTGGCACGGGGTGATCGCCCTGGCCTGTCTCGCGGTGGCGGTGACCCTGCAGCTCGGCGTCAACTTCGCCAACGACTACAGCGACGGCATCCGCGGCACCGACGACGTGCGGGTGGGGCCGGCGCGGCTCACCGCATCGCGGCGGGTGCGCCCGCGCACGGTGCTGATCGTCGCGCTCGCGTTCTTCGCGCTCGCCGCGGTGGCCGGTCTCGGCATCACGATCCGCACCCAGCAGTGGTGGCTGCTCGCCGTCGGTGCCGCGTGCATCGCCGCCGCGTGGTTCTATACCGGAGGCCGCCGCCCCTACGGCTATCACGGCCTCGGCGAGCTGTTCGTGTTCGTCTTCTTCGGCCTGGTCGCCACCCTCGGCACCACCTGGGTGCAGGCGTTCGCGCTGCCGCTGGAGGCCTGGCTCGGCGCGGTTGCCGCGGGCCTGTTCGCCTGCGCGGTGCTGCTGGCCAACAACCTGCGCGACATCGACCAGGACCGCGCGGCGGGAAAGCGCACCCTCACGGTGCTGATCGGGCCGCGCGCCACGCAGGTGTCGTTCACCGTGCTCGCGCTCGCGCCGTTCGCGATCGCGGCCGCGATCGCGTTGCTCTACCCGATCGCCTGGCTGACGCTGCTGGTGCTGCTCGCCGTGCTGCCGGCCGTGCTCATCGTGTGGACGTACCGCGAGGGGCGCGAGCTCGTGGTCGCTCTCGCGCTCACGTCGTTCGGGTCGCTGGCCTACGGCGCGTTGCTGATGTGGGCGTTCGTGGGCTGATCCGGGTCGCCGTCGGCAGGCGCGGATGCGGCGGCGGCATCGACCTCGGCATCCTCGAACTCCTCCTCGGTCGGCGCGCTGTGCGCGCGGGGGCGTGGCGCGAGGCCGGCGGTCGCCTCCGCCAGCGGGCGGCGCAGGAACAGCAGCGACAGGCTGAGGCCGATCAGCGCCGCGAAGATGGCCGACAGCCAGTACATCTCGCGCATCACCGGGAACAGCATCATGATGCCGAACGGCACGAAGAACGCGAGCAGCCGCAGCACCGAGTAGACGAGCGCGGGACGAAGCTTCACCCGTCCAGTGTAGGCATGGCCGAGACGGCGATCCGCTCGAATACCGAGGCATCCGCTGCGAACTGGGAGTCGGGGATCGGCCAGTGCACGACGAGCTCGGTGATGCCCGCCTCGCGGTAGCCGTGCGCGACGTCGAGGAACGCGTCGACCGAGTCGAGCGGACGGTCGGGGGTGAAGCCGGTGAGCAGGATGCGCTCGACGGATGCCGCATCCCGGCCGGCTGCGGCGCACGCATCCTCCAGCCGAGTGACCTGCGCGCGCACGGCCGCGCGGGCCTGGCGCGGCGAGTCGCCGGCCGACGGATCTCCGGTCGTGACCCACGCCTGCCCGAACCGGGCCGCCAGCGCCATCCCCCGCGGCCCGCCCGCGGCGATCGCGAACGGCAGCCGGGGCTGCTGCACGCAGCCGGGCACGGTGCGCGCCTCGTTTGCGCGGTAGTGGCCCTCCTCATGCGTGACGGCCGGTTCGGTGAGCAGCCGATCCAGCAGCGTCACGAAGTCGCGCAGCCGGTCGGCGCGCTCCTGCGTCGACCAGGCGGCACCGCCGAGCGCCGTCGCGTCGAACCCGGTGGTGCCCGCACCGAGGCCCACGGTGATGCGACCGTCGGAGAGCTCGTCGAGGGTCATCAGCTCCTTCGCGAACGTCACCGGTTCGCGGAAGTTGGGCGTCGACACCAGCGTGCCCAGGCGCACCCGCTCAGTGACGGCCGCCGCGGCGGCGAGGGTGGGCACCGTCGCATACCAGGGGCGGTCGCGGAACTCCCGCCACGAGAGGTGGTCGTAGGTGTACGCCGCGTGGAAGCCGAGTTCGTCGGCGGCGCGCCAGCGGGCCGCCGCCTCGGCACGGCGGTAGACGGGCAGGATCACGGTGCTCACGCGCATGGGGAACACCGTACCGTCGCTCACAGTTCGGTGGGCACCCGGGCCGTCCGCACGCCGCGAGCCTAGGATGGAGGCGTGGTCAGGGTGCTGCTCCTGCTGGTCCCGTTGGCGGTCGCCTTCTGGGTCTACAGCGTGGTGGACTGCGCGATGCAGCCGCCGACGCGGCACCGTGGCGTGTCGAAGCCCGTGTGGCTCGTGATCGTCATGCTGCTGCCGGTGATCGGCGGAGTGCTGTGGTTCGTCACCGGACGCGCTCGTGCCGTGACCGCAGTGCGTGCCCCCGACGATGATCCGGCCTTCCTGCACAGCCTCGGCTCGCACGCCGAGCAGGACGAGCGCATCCGCCGGCTCGAGGAGGAGTTGGCGCGCCTCGACGCCGAAGATGCGGGCGGTGCGCGGGATGCCGATGCCGGGCCCGCCGCGTCGACCAGGCCCGCGGCCTCCGGCCGACCTGCCGCAGGCGCGCCGCCGGCCGGCGGCAAGAGCTCGGGCGCCGCCGGAGCCGCCGCCGACGACGGCGACGACGACGCGCGCGGACGCCACGGATCCGTCGGCTGACGCATGGGTGCACCGGGGGGCGAGGCCGGCCCCGACACCTCCGTCGGCGCGGAATCCCCGGCCGCCCACGCGGCGGCGACCCT
>CAYLMS010000052.1:0-8309 GCA_964384455.1 uncultured Microbacterium sp.
ACCTACACCTCCTTGATAATCCTGACGACCAGGTTTAGCGAGCACGTCGAGGTGGGCGTTGATGTAGGCCCACCTCGACCTGCTCGCTAATCCTGCCGAGCTCTATCGCCAGGCCTCCGACTACACGCGCCAGAAGCTCAACCAAGCCTTCTTCGCTCGCATCTATGTCGTCAATGACGAAGTCATCGGCGACGAGCTGACCTCACCACTGGTCGAGCTACTGGCCGCTCAGCGCGGCTGGACCGTGCTGGAGGCCGGTCACAGCCTTGAAGCGGCGCAGGACGCAGCCGAAGCCGAGTACGCCCGCAGAAGGGCGCATACAACAGAACAGGCCACCCCGAAGGGTGACCTGTTCTCTGATGCTTCCGTAGGAGACCTGCTCCTCGCCCTGCAAAACCGGGGCGATTGCAGTAAGCCTCCTATGGTGCGCGAGGGGGGAGTTGAACCCCCACGCCCTTTCGGGCACTGGCACCTGAAGCCAGCGCGTCTGCCTATTCCGCCACTCGCGCGAGTCGCGCCATCCCGGGATGCCGCGCACTCAACCTCCCGAGGATATCACGCCCCCGCGCCCTGGCCCGAACCACTCGGGTAGCAGGCTCGCTCAGGCGATGCAATTAGCATGTGCGTACCGGTCTGCCTGCCAGAGGAGCCCCCGTGGGACTACTTGACAGCTTCGAGAAGGGTCTCGAGCGCGTCGTCAACGGCGCGTTCGCGCGCACCTTCCGCAGCGGCATTCAGCCCGTCGAGATCGCCGCGGCGCTGCGCCGCGAGCTCGACACGAAGGCGGTGGTGGTCAGCCGCGACCGCATCCTCGCGCCCAACTCGCTGATCGCGCACCTGTCGCCCGACGACGACGAGCGAATGCAGGCCATCGGCGTCGCCCTCATCGATGAACTCGCCACGCTCGTGCACGCGCACGCGAAGGCGCAGGGCTACAGCTTCGCCGGGCCGGTGTCGATCGTGCTGCAGCGCGACGCGCAGGTGCACACCGGCACGCTGCGTGTGGAGTCGGGCACCGCCGCGGGCGCCGAGGTGTCGTGGCGCGCCGTCGTCGACATCGACGGGCAGCGGCATGCGCTCACCGCCGCGCGCACTGTGATCGGCCGCGGCTCCGACGCCGACATCACGGTGGCCGACGCGGGCACCAGCCGCCGCCACGTCGAGATCCTGTGGGACGGCGAGCGCGCCATGGTGCGCGACCTCGGCTCCACCAACGGCTCGCGTCTCGACGGCCGCCCGTTCGCCGAAGCGCCGCTGGCACCCGATTCGACCATCACGATCGGGCGCACGCAGATCGTGTTCCGGGTGGTGCCGCACGCCGCGCCCGCTGCCGCCGCACCCGCCCAGGCCGACGACATCACCCGCGCCTTCGGCCTCGGCCGGGACGGAGTGGCCCCGTGAGCGAACTCACCCTGCTGCTGCTGCAGATCGGCTTTCTGGTGCTGATGTGGTTCTTCGTGTTCGCGGTGGTGTACTCGCTGCGCGCCGACCTGTTCGGCGTGCGGGTGCGCAAGCTGCCCGAGACCGGGCCGACCGCCATGCCCGCAGCCGCACCGCACGCGGCGCCGGCAGCCCCGGCACCGTCAGCCGCCACCGCCCCCGTCGCGGCGGCGCCCGCGGCCGCACCCCACCCCCCCGCGGCCGGCGGCGCGGCCACCACCGCCACCGTCTCGCGCATCGTCATCACCTCGGGCCCGAAGGCCGGCCTCGAGCTGCCGCTCGGCACCGAGGCGCTGACCATCGGCCGCTCCAGCGAGTCGGGCCTCGTGATCCGCGACGACTACACCTCCACGCAGCACGCGCGGCTCATGCTGTGGGGCGACCAATGGATGCTGCAAGACCTCGACTCCACGAACGGCACCTGGCACGACGGCCAGAAGGTGAGCGCGCCGGTGCCCGTGCAGGCCGGGGCGACGATCAAGGTCGGCGCGACGACGTTCGAGCTGCGGAAGTAGCCGCGGATGGTGTTCGAGGGCTCGAGTGCGGCGATCTCGCACACCGGCAAGGTGCGCTCGAACAACCAGGACTCGGGCTACGCGGGCTCCAACCTGTTCGTCGTCGCCGACGGCATGGGCGGTCACGCGGGCGGTGACGTGGCGTCGAGCCTGGCGATCGCGCGGCTCGAGGCGCTCGACCGGCCGTACGGCTCCACGGCCGAGGCCGAGCGCGCGCTGCGCGACGCGATCGCGGATGCCGCCGCCGACCTGATCGACATGGTCGCCATGCGGCCCGAGCTGGCCGGCATGGGCACCACCGTGAGCGCGCTCGTGATGGTCGACGACTACGCCGTGATCGCCCACATCGGCGATTCGCGCATCTATCTCTACCGCGACGACGCGCTCACCCAGATCACCGCAGACCACACCTTCGTGCAGCGCCTGGTCGACTCGGGCCGCATCACGCCGGAGGAGGCTCGCTACCACCCGCGCCGCTCGGTGCTGATGCGCGTGCTCGGCGACATGGACCCCGACCCCGAGGTCGACACGTTCATCATGCCCACCCAGCCCGGCGACCGCTGGCTGCTGTGCTCCGACGGCCTGTCGGGGGTGGTCGACGACGCCCACACCGGCAAGACGCTGGGCGCCGGTCAGGCGCCGGGGCGCACCGCCGACCAGCTTCTGCGCCAGGCCCTCGACGGCGGGGCCCCCGATAACGTCACTGTGGTGCTCGTCGACGTGGGCGGGCAGCATCCGCTGTTTTCGGGCACCCCCACGATCGTGGGGTCGGCGTCGAATCCGGCCGGGATCGTGGTGCCGGCCGCGCGACCCGGCCGCACCAGCTGGCTGCACCTGGCCAGGCAGGCGGCGAACGAGCCCAGCCACTTCGAGCCGGCCGCCGAGTTCCTCGAGGAGCTCATCGAGGAGGACACCCGGCGCGCACGGCGCCGCCGGCTCGGCTGGGTGATCGGTCTCGTGCTCGTGCTCGCGGCGATCGCGCTGGGCCTGTACGCCGCCTACAGCTGGACGCAGACGCGGTACTTCGTCGGCAGCGAGCAGGGCCAGGTGGTGATCTTCCGCGGCATCCAGCAGGACATCGGGCCGATCGGGCTGTCGTCGGTGTACGAGCAGACCGGCATCCCGCTCGACACGCTCTCGGCGTTCGAGCGCGCCGCTGTCGAGAAGACGATCCCGGCCGGCTCGCTCGACGACGCGCAGGCCACCGTCGCGCGGCTGCGCCAGGATGCGGGGAGCGGCGGATGACGGCCACCGCTGCAGACCTCACCGCCGACACGGCGGTGCTGCGCGCGCTGCGGCGGCTGCGGCTGCCGCAGACGCAGCGCAACCGCGAACTCGCCCTGCTCGTGTTCGCGTTCGTGATCAACGCGGCCGCCGTGGCGCTGGTGCAGCTGGGCGCCGCGAAGGTGATCGATGCGAAGTTCCTCATCTACTGCGGCGGGCCGACGGCCCTCGCGATCGCGCTGCATCTGGTGCTGCGGCTGCAGGCGCGCAACGCCGATCCGTTCGTGCTGCCGATCGCCACGCTGCTGACCGGGCTCGGCGTGGCCGAGATCTATCGCATCGACATCGCGAAGGGCTACCACGGCTGGGGCGCCTACTCCACCCGTCAGCTGGCCTGGTCGGTGATCGCGCTGGTCGGCGCCATCGTGCTGGTCGTGGCGCTGCGCAACTACCGCGTGCTGTTCCGCTACACCTACATCTCGGGACTCGTGGGCATCGTGCTGCTGCTGCTGCCGATCGTGCCTGGACTCGGCGCCAAGGCCAACGCCGACGTGTGGGTGTCGCTCGGCTTCTTCAGCTTCCAGCCGGGCGAGCTGGCCAAGATCGCCCTCGCGATATTCTTCGCCGGCTACCTGGTGCGCACGAGGGAGAGCCTGACCTCGGTGGGCAGGCGGATGCTGGGGGTCACCTGGCCGCGCGCGCGTGAGCTCGGCCCGCTGCTCGTGGTGTGGCTGCTGTCGTTCGGCATCGTCGTGCTGCAGCACGACCTCGGCACCGGGCTGCTCATGTTCGGCATGTTCGTGGTCATGCTCTACGTCGCCACCGGCAAGACCAGCTGGGTGCTGATCGGGGTGGGCCTGGCCGGCGCGAGCGCGTGGCTGGCCTCACGGATGCTGCCCTACATCGGCGGCCGGTTCGACAGCTGGCTCAACGCCTTCGACCCCAAGCTCTACGCCACCCCCGGCGGCAGCTATCAGTTGGTGAACGGCATCTTCGGGCTCGCCCAGGGCGGCCTGATCGGCACCGGCCTCGGGCGCGGCCGGCCCTATCTCACCCCGCTGTCGCAGAGCGACTTCATCTTCCCCAGCCTCGGCGAAGAGCTCGGCCTGTTCGGCGCCTTCGCCATCCTGTGCCTCTACATGGTGTTCGCCAGCCGCGGCATCCGGATCGGCCTGGCAGGTCAAGACGACTTCGGCAAGCTGCTCGCGACCGGCCTGAGCTTCACGATCGCGCTGCAGGTGTTCATCATGGTCGGCGGGGTCACCCGACTCATCCCGCTGACCGGGTTGACCACCCCGTTCCTCGCCGCCGGCGGCTCGTCGCTGGTGTCGAACTGGCTCATCGTCGCCCTGCTGCTGCGCATCTCCGACGCGGTGCGCTCCCGGCCGAGGGTGGTGATCGGCTGACATGACCAGGCAGTTGCGGCGGCTGTCGCTGCTCATGCTCGTGATGTTCCTCGCCCTGTTCGGCTCGACCAGCTGGATCCAGGTGGTGCAGGCGCAGTCGCTCGCGCAGAACCCGCTGAACAAGCGCGCCCTGTACGACTCGTTCCAGGTGCAGCGCGGCGCGATCGTCGCGGGCGGCGCCGCGATCGCCACGTCGGTGCCGTCGAAAGACGTGTACAGCTGGCAGCGGGTCTATACGGATGCCGCCATGTGGGCCCCGGTGACCGGCTTCTTCAACCCCGCCCTCGGCTCGTCCACCGGGATCGAGCACGCCATGAACCAAGACCTATCCGGCACGGGCGGTTCGCAGTTCCTGTCCCGGGTGGAGCAGCTGATCTCGGGACAGCCCGCCAGCGGCGCCAGCGTGGTGCTCAGCCTCGACCCGCTCGCGCAGAAGGCGGCGTTCGACGCGCTCGGATCGCGGCAGGGCGCGGTGCTGGCGATCGAGCCGAAGACCGGGCGGGTGCTCGCCATGGTCACGAGCCCCGCCTTCGACACCAACGTGCTCGCCTCGCACGACACCGCCGCGGTGAATCGCGCCTACGCGGCGCTGGTGGCCGACCCGTCGCATCCGCTGTACAACCGCGCCATCGCGGGCGATCTCGACCCACCGGGGTCGACGTTCAAGCTCGTGGTGGCCTCGGCGGCGCTCGCGACCGGGCAGTTCACGCCGACGTCGACGATGCCCAACCCGGCGCGGTACACGCTGCCCGGCACCACCACCGAGATCTCCTACGACACCGGCGGCACCTGCGGCCCTGGCGACACCGTCACGATCGCCGACGCACTGCGGCTCAGCTGCAACATCCCGATGGCCGAGCTCGCCGTGCAGCTGGGCGCCGACACCGTGCGGGCGGAGGCCGAGAAGTACGGCTTCAACACCTCGTTCGCGCTGCCCCTGGCCTCGACACCGTCGAGCTACCCGCGCGCGCTCGATCCCGCCCAGACCGCGCTCACCGGCTTCGGCCAGGGCCAGGTGACCGCCACCGTGCTGCAGATGGCGATGGTGTCGGCGGGCATCGCGAACGGCGGGGTGGTGATGAACCCGCGCATGGTCGACCGGGTGATCGGCTCCGACCTGTCGGTGCAGCGCACGTATGACGACAGCCAGTTCGGCCGAGCGCTGGCCACCGACCTGAATGCGGAGATGGTGCAGATGATGGTGGCGAATGTCAACGCGGGCGTCGCGTCCAATGCAAGAATTGACGGGGTCGCGGTGGGCGGCAAGACGGGCACAGCACAGAACGGTCCCGGCAAGCCGTACACCGTGTGGTTCACCGGCTTCGCGCCGGCGGACAATCCCCGGGTGGCCGTGGCAGTCGTCGTGGAGAACGCAGGGACGCAAGGGGTGAGCGGCAACCTGATCGCCGCGCCGATCGCGAAGAAGGTCATGGAGGCGGTGCTGAGCAGATGAGGCCCACACAAGGCGTGTCTTTCGGCGGGCGCTACGAGCTGAGCTCGCGCATCGCCATCGGCGGTATGGGTGAGGTGTGGGAGGCCACCGACCACGTGATCGGCCGCACGGTCGCCATCAAGATCCTCAAAGACGAGTACATGGGCGACCCCGGCTTCCTCGAGCGCTTCCGCGCCGAGGCGAGGCACGCGGCCCTGGTCAACCACGAGGGCATCGCCAGCGTGTTCGACTACGGCGAGGAGAACGGCTCCGCCTTCCTCGTGATGGAGTTGGTGCCGGGCGAGGCGCTGTCGACGATCCTCGAGCGCGACGGGTCGCTGTCGACCGACAAGACGCTGGATGTCGTGGCGCAGACCTCCGCCGCGCTGCAGGCCGCGCACTCCGCCGGCCTCGTGCACCGCGACATCAAGCCGGGCAACCTGCTGATCACCCCCGACGGCCGGGTGAAGATCACCGACTTCGGCATCGCCCGCATCGCCGACCAGGTGCCGCTCACGGCGACCGGTCAGGTGATGGGCACGGTGCAGTACCTGGCGCCCGAGCAGGCGTCGGGGCACCCGGCATCCGCCGCGACCGACATCTACTCGCTGGGCATCGTCGCCTACGAGTGCCTGGCCGGACGACGTCCGTTCACGGGCGAGTCGCAGGTGGCCATCGCCATGGCGCAGATCAACGACGCCCCGCCGCCGCTGCCGCCGACCATCGCGGTGCCGGTGCAGAACCTCGTGATGACGATGATCGCCAAGAAGCCGGAGGATCGCCCGGCCTCGGCCGCCGCCGTGGCGCGTGCGGCCACCGCACTGCGCCGCGGTGACCTCGCCGGTGCCGCCGCCGCGGTGCCGGCCACGGGCACGATCGCCACCGCCGACGCCACGCAGCTGCTCACCCCGGGCGGCGAGCAGGCCACCCGGCTGATGCCCGCGGCGGTCGCCGCACCTGAGGCCCCGGCGTCCAAGCGCACGCGGAGCCCGTGGACCTGGCCACTGGTGGCGCTCATCGTGCTGCTGCTGCTGGTGCTCGGCGGCACGTTGTGGGCCGTGTTCGCGAACCAGCACCCGGCACCCGCGACCACTTCGGCCGGGCCGACGTCTGCTGCGCCCAAGCCGACGCCCACCGAGACGATGCCGACGCCCACGCCGACCCGTGTTCCCGTGTCGTCGCTGGGCCTGACCGGCCTGACCTGCGCCGATGCGCGCACGAAGCTCGTCGCCGCGAACCTCGTAGGCAACTGCCAGGTGGGCAACCCGGCGACGACCGCGAACCAGGTGGGCCTGGTCTACGACGTCAACCCGCAGGGCGACGTGCCGATCGGCACGACGATCACCGTGACCACCTACGCGCCAATGGTGCCGGTGGGCGCTCCCACCAGCGCCCCCACGATAACGATCAGCGGCGCCCCGGCGCCCAACGTGCCCGCGGGAGCCACGGTGCAGCTCAACTGGAGTGCGTTCAGCTGCCCGGCCGGCACGGGGGCGCTGAGCGCCTACACCGTGACCCTGGTGAACGCGACGTTCGCGACCGGCCCGAACCCCACCCAGTCGTTCACGCCCGACAAGCTGCAGGCCGACATCAAGGTCACCGGCGCCGCCGGGCAGACCGTGACCGCCACGTACACCGCGACCTGCGGCGGTCGGGCCTCCGATTCGTCGCCGAAGCTCAGCGCGCCCATCGTCGCGGGGCCGTGACCGAGAGACCGTTCAGCACGATCGGTTAGGCTGACGCTGTTTCAGCCAGGGGAGTGTCCGTGACCGATCAGCCGCGCGTGCTCTCGGAGCGCTATCGCGTCGACGAGCGGATCGGTCGCGGCGGCATGGCCAGCGTGTACCGCGGCTACGACCTCACCCTCGGCCGCGAGGTGGCGATCAAGTTGCTGCGCCGCGATCTCGCGGGCGACCCGGCGTTCCGCACCCGGTTCCGGCTCGAGGCGCAAGCGGCCTCGCGCATGTCCAACCCTGCGATCGTGCGGGTGTACGACGCGGGCGAGGAGGTCGAGCGGGATGCCGCCGGCACCACGCATCCCGTGCCCTACATCGTGATGGAACTCGTGCGCGGCAGGCTGCTGAAAGACATCGCAAGCGAAGGCCCGGTGTCCGTCGACGACGCCGTGCGCTATGTCGACGGCATCCTGGAGGCACTGGAGTACTCCCACCGCGCCGGGGTCGTGCACCGCGACATCAAACCGGGCAACGTGATGGTCGCCGACACTCCGGGCGGCCGCGGCCGGGTGAAGGTGATGGACTTCGGCATCGCACGCGCGGTGTCGGATTCGTC
>CAYLMS010000053.1:0-8301 GCA_964384455.1 uncultured Microbacterium sp.
TGCACGAGGGCGAAGTCGGTGGTGATCGACTCCTCCAGCACGTAGTCGCGGGTGCGGCCGGTGTGCGCGAATGCGCGCACCTCCTTGCGGGGCGATGCGACCGCGATGCCTCCTGCGCCGTCGTAGCGGCGCGGCAGACCGCCGTCGGCGACCTGGGTGCCCACTCCCGTGGGCGTATAGAAGGCGGGGATGCCGGCGCCGCCCGCGCGCAGCTTCTCGGCCAGCGTGCCCTGCGGGGTGAGCTCGAGTTCGAGGTCGCCCTCCAGGAATTGGCGCTCGAACTCCTTGTTCTCCCCCACGTACGACGAGGTCATCTTGCGGATGCGGCGCGCGTTCAGCAGCAGACCGAGGCCCCAGTCGTCGACGCCGCAGTTGTTCGACACGATCGACAGTTCTGTGGTGCCCTGCGCCAGCAGCGCTTCGATGAGCGCCATGGGGTTGCCGCTGAGCCCGAAACCGCCGACAGCGAGCGACGCGCCGTCGGTGATATCGGCCACGGCGTCCGCGGCCGTGGCGATGGTCTTGTCGATCACACGCACCTCCGGTGGGCGTCGGGTGCGCCCTTCCTCCGAGTCTGCGCCCCCGACCGCCGGCTGTCACGCGCAGGCTTGCGATGTGGATACACCTGGACGTAGTGTCCATATCATGGACACATCGACGCACCGCACCGTGCCGGGGGCGCAGGCGATCGCGCGCGCTGCGCGGTTGCTGCGACTGGTCACCGCCGCCGGCGACGCGGGCGCCACCACGGCGGAGCTGGCCAGGCAGGCCGAGCTCAGCCGGCCCACTGCGCACCGGCTGCTGTCCGCGCTACGCAGTGAGGGACTGATCGACCAGGACGAGCACAGCGGGCGCTGGATGCCGGGGCCCGAACTGTTCCTGATGGGCAGCGTGGCGGCATCGCGCTACGACATCACCGCGATCGCACGCGACATCGTGCGCTCGCTGGCAGTGCGCACCGAGGAGAGCGCGTTCCTGTCGGTGCGCCGCGGCGACGAGACCGTGTGCCTGCTGCGCGAGGAGGGCAGCTTTCCGATCCGCTCATTCGTGCTCAGCGAAGGCGTGCGCTTCCCGCTCGGCGTGGCCTCGGCGGGGATCGCCATCCTCGCTTTCCTACCCACCCACGATGTGGACGCCTATTTCGATCGCCACCCCGAACTGGCCGTGCGCTGGGGCGCGACGCACGAGACGCAGCGGCTGCGCCGACGGCTCGCCGAGACGAAGGAGCGCGGCTATTCGCTCAACCCTGGGCTGGTAGTGGAGGGCAGCTATGGCATCGGCGCCGCGGTGTTCACCAGGGAGGGCGACCCGCAATGGGCGCTGAGCCTCACTGGGGTGGAGTTCCGCTTCTCCCCCGAACGGCTGCCCGAGTTGGGACGCACGCTGCTCGCGCACGCCCACCAGCTCACGACACGAGTGGCGGCGGGTCGCTGAACGCGCCGGTCGCCGCGTCGAGCTCGGCCAGCACGGCATCGGCGATCACCCGGGCACCGCGCGTCGACAGCACGATCGTGTAGTGGTTGACGCCGTCGACCTGCGCGTGGCGCACCCCGGGATACTGCGCGAGCTGGCGGGCGAGCCAGCCGGGCGCGTACAGCCCAGGCACCTCGTTCTGCAGCCCGCGCGGCACGGTGATCAGCCGGGCGGGATGCCTCAGCCCCGCGAGGGCGTCGGGCACCACGCTCGTGGTGATCATGTCGGCCGAGTCGGCGGCGACGGTGTCGTAGCTCGTGGCCGGACGCAGCGCGCCCTCGCCATCGGGCTGCAGATCGTAGGCGAAGTACTGCTCGAGCTGGGGCGTCCAGTCGTCGACGAAGGCAGGATGCCGCCGCCAGAACGCCAGATACTCGTCGACGTCGGCGAACCGCAGCGACAGCCGCTCCGCGGTGGGGCCGAGCACCTGGCGCAGCACCTCCTCGGGATCGGCATCGGGCGGCGCCTGCAGCGGCAGCCCTCCGTCGACCAGCAGCAGCCGCGACACGCGGTCGGGATGCCGGTGCGCGAACACCACCGAGACGAAGGCGCCCATCGAATGCCCCACCACGAGCACCCGGTCGATGCCGACCGCGTCGAGCACCGCCGCGAGGTCGTCGGCGTGCGCAGCCATGCCGCCGGGGCCGGTCAGCCGGTTGCTTCTTCCGCGCCCGCGCAGGTCGGGCGCGATGAGGGTCGCCTGCGGCAGTAGCTCGGGCAGGTACATCCACGCGAGGTGCGACGACGTCACCCCGTGCACGAGCAGCACCGGCATACCGGTCCCCGAGCCGCCTCCGGTCCCCGAGCCGCCTCCGGTCCCCGAGCCGCCTCCGGTCCCCGAGCCGCCCCCGGTCCCCGAGCCGCCTCCGGTCCCCGAGCCTGTCGAGGGGCCCCACACCGCCACCCGCAGCGCCCCGCCGGCCACGGCCACGTCGAGCAGTTCCGCGCTCACTTCGCCGTCCAGCCGCCGTCGATCGTGTATGAGCCGCCCGTCGCCATAGCGGCGGCATCCGACACCAGCCAGCCGACGAGCGATGCCACCTCCTCCGGCTCGATCAGCCGCTTGATCGCCGACTCGGTGAGCATGATCTGCTCCACCACCTGCTCGGGCGGGATGCCGTGCACCTTCGCCTGATCGGCGATCTGCTTCTCCACGAGCGGAGTGCGCACGTACGCGGGGTTCACGCAATTGCTGGTGACGCCATGCGGTCCGCCCTCCAGAGCAGTCGCCTTCGACAAGCCCTCCAGCGCATGCTTGGCCGTGACGTACGCCGACTTGAACGCGCTCGCGCGCAGACCGTGCGCGCTCGAGATGTTCACGATCCGACCCCACCCGCGCGCGTACATGCCGGGCAGCGCGGCGCGGATCAGCAGGAAGGGCGCCTCCACCATGAGCCGCTGCATCAGCCGGAAGGTCTCGGGATCGAACTGATCGATCGGCGCGATCCGCTGAATGCCCGCGTTGTTGACCAGGATGTCGGCCTGCAGGGTCAGCGCATCGAGTTCGGTCGTGCGGCCGAGGTCGACCACCCATGCCTCGCCGCCCACTGCGTCGGCCGCTGCGTGCGCGGCCTGTGCATCGAGGTCGGCGATCACCACGTGGGCGCCGCGCGCAGCGATTTCGCGCGCGCAGGCCAGCCCGATGCCGCTCGCGCCTCCGGTGACGACGGCCCGTCGCCCTTCGAGATCGTGACTCACCGTGACCTCCCCCTGCGCGGCCCGCTCGCCCCGCGCTGCCAGCGTACCCACCCTGGTTCCTGAGCCTGTCGAAGGACGGTTCCTGAGCCTGTCGAAGGACGGTCGTTCATTTGCATACCGCTGTTATATACCTCTGGTATATTCACCTGTCGTGACAAGATCCGAGAACATCGAGCAGATCGTCGTCGCCGCGCACGCCCTCACGCGGGCGGCCGCGACCAGTACCGGCAACGACGCCCCCGCCGCACAGTGGCGAGCGCTCAGCGCGCTGCAGTCCGCGGGGCCGTTGCGTCTCGGCGAGCTGGCGCGACTCAGCCGCACCACCCAGCCGGGCATGACCCGCCTAGTCGGTCAGCTCGAGCAGTTGCGACTCGTGGCTCGCGGTGCCGATCCCGACGACTCGCGCGCGACCGTGGTCACCGCGACCGGCGCCGGGCTGGCTGCGCTGGCCGCATGGCGGGTGCAGCTGGGCAATGCGCTCGAACCGCTGTTCGCCGACCTCTCCGACGACGACTGGCAGGTGCTGGCGCGCGCCGCCGGCATCCTGTCCTCCCGCACCGCCTCGCCGGCGGTCGCCCGATGAGCGCGCACGCGCGCACCGCGCAGGGCAGCCCGTGGCGGCAGCCTCCGCAGGTGTGGGCCGTGGCGTTCGCCTCGGTCGTCGCGTTCATGGGCATCGGTCTGGTCGACCCGATCCTGCCGGCCATCGCGAAGTCGCTCGATGCCACGCCCGTGCAGACCGAATTGCTGTTCACCAGCTACCTGCTCGTCACGGGAGCGGCGATGCTCGTCACCAGCTGGGTGTCGACCCGCATCGGTGCGAAAGCCACGCTGTTGTGGGGGCTCGGGCTCATCGTGGCCTTCGCTCTGCTGTGCGCGCTGAGCGGCAGCGTCAACGCGATCATCGGATTCCGGGCAGGGTGGGGCCTCGGCAACGCACTGTTCATCTCCACGGCGCTCGCGACCATCGTCGGTGCCGCGTCGGGCGGCAGCGGTGCCGCGATCGTGCTCTACGAAGCCGCACTCGGTCTCGGCATCGCAGTGGGCCCGCTGCTGGGCGGTCTGCTCGGCGAGGTGAGCTGGCGCGGCCCCTTCTTCGGTGTCGTGGCACTGATGGCGATCGCGTTCGTCGCGGTGCTCGTGTTGCTGCGCGGGCCGGCCGAGAAGCGCACACCCGTGTCGCTGACCGCGCCGTTCCGCGCGCTGCGCACCCCGGCCCTGGCCGTACTGGCGGTGGCTGCGCTGTTCTACAACATCGGCTTCTTCGTGCTGCTGGCGTTCTCGCCCTTCCCACTGGGGTTCGGCGCCATGGGCATCGGGCTCACCTTCTTCGGCTGGGGCGTCGGGCTCGCGATCACGAGCGTGTGGCTGGCTCCGCTGCTGCTGAGGCGGATGGCGCGCACCACCGTGCTGCTGATCTTCCTGCCGCTGCTCGCCGTCGATCTCGTCGTGGCGGGCGTGGTCGTCTCGAATCCCGCGGCCCTCGTGGTGTGCATCATCGTCGGTGGTCTGCTGCTGGGCGTGATGAACACGGTGCTCACCGAGGCCGTGATGGAGGCCACCGACCACCCGCGCGCCGTGGCATCGTCGGCCTACTCGGCCGTGCGCTTCCTCGGCGGCGCGGCCGCCCCTCCGGTCGCGGCTCTGCTCTGGCACGCCTATGGGGCAGCGATGCCGTACCTGTTCGCCGCGGCATCCGTGCTGACCGCCGCCGCGACGATCACTCTCGGCCGACGTGCGCTGGCCCGGGTCGACGTCGGCGAGGCGGATGCTGCCGAGCAGGGTGCCGCCATCCTGATCGGCGACGCCGCCTGACCCAACTGGCGCTCCCTGAGCCGGCTCCCGGTCCCTGAGCCTGTCGAAGGGCGCTCCCTGAGCCGGCTCCCGCTCCCTGAGCCTGTCGAAGGGCCACCACAGAAGTCCCATCCCGCCGATGGCCGGTCCCTTCCACGCGCCTCTGCGGCGCGAAAAGATCGACCCGAACCCACGAGAAGGCGGTCGCCGAATGCACTACCAGCAACTCTCCCCTACCGGCCCAGTCGTCTCACGGCTGGCGCTCGGTTCGTGGAACACCTACGAGCGCATGGGCTTCGACGATGCGGTCGCCATGCTGTCCCGCGCCCTCGCCGCCGGGGTGAACTTCTTCGACGTGTCGCGCTACGACCACAGCCCCGACTCGGTGGTGCCGCAGGGATCGCCGCACACCGAGTCGATCCTGGGTCGCATCCTGTCCGCCACCGGCGCGGCCAGACACTCCTACGCCCTCGCCGTCAAGCTCTGGTACGACCGGCTCGACCAACCGCTCGCCACCCAGCTCGACGCGTCGCTCGCGCGGCTCGGCACCGACTACGCGGACGTCGTCGAGCTCGCGCACCCGCAGGCGCACGGCATGAGCACGGCGCAGTTCGTCGAGGCGGCCGCCGACCTCGTGCGCAGCGGCCGCGCCCGGGCATGGGGCGGCGGCAACTACACCACCCAGGTGCTGCGTGAGGTGTGCGAGACGGCCGCCGCGCGCGGGCTGCCGCTGCCCGTGCTGGTGCAGCAGAAGTACAGCGTCGCCCGCCGGGCGGTCGTCGAGGATGCCGACTACCGCGCGCTCTGCGCCGAGTTCGACGTGTTCACCCAGGCCGCCGACACCCTGGAGGGCGGCGTGCTGCTGGGAAAGGGCACGGTGCGCAAACTCGGCCGCGACACCGGCGGGCTGCGCGAGCAGTTGCGCGCGATGGCTCCCGTGCTCGCCGAGCGCGCAGCATCCCTGGGCCTGTCCCCCGCCCAGCTGGCGATCGCGTTCTGCCTGCGCGATGAGCAGGTGTGCTCGGTGCTGGTCGGCTGCACGTCGGTGGCGCAGCTCGACGACGACCTCGGCGCGATCGAGGTCTTGTCGCTGCACGGTGACCGCATCGACGCAGCCGTCGCCGATCTGGGCCTTGGAGGGCACCGCGCCGACCCGCTGTGACGGCAGCAGCCGGCGTGCCGCTCGAACGCGGTGCACCGCCGCGGGCTCACCGGCCGTTGCGAGTTGACACCGCGGGTAGGGTCGAGGCGATGCGCACCTCGAAGGGAGTGTGATCTGCATGCTCGTCGATGGCCACGACCCCGCTGCTTCGGCAGAGTACCTCGGCGACTACGCCCGAATCGCCTACGAGCAAGGCGATCTCGTTCGCGCCGAGCAACTTCTCGTCGAAGCGAGCAGCAGACCAGATGCATCTCCCGGACTCTGGGAGAACCTCGGGCTTGTACGCATGGACCGTCAGGACTTCCACGGCGCCATCGCAGCATACGACCACGCGGTCGATACCTACCCCGAAAGCCGGATCAACCGCGGCTTGGCGTACGAGCGGATCGACGACGCCGCCTCCGCACGCGCCGACTACGAAGCCGCGCTGCCCCACCTCCCGGACGACGTCGATCTGCTCGTCAATCTCGGCACGCTGGACCTGAGCGAGGATCGCATCCACGATGCGCGCGCCCACCTCGAGCACGCCGCGAGCCTCGACCCGACGGCGAACTGGCAGCTCGGCGATGTGTTCGTCGCACTCGGCCGGCTCGACGCCGCCAGACGTGCCTATCAGCGCGCTGTCAGGGCAGGCGAGCCGCGCGCACTGCTCGACCTCGCCGAGCTCGCGGATGAAGGCGGCTATCCTGAGGCCGAGGCGCTCTATCGGCAGGCGGTGGCAGCCGGCGTCGACGGTGCCGACCGGCAACTCGCCGACCATCTGCGCGATGTGCGCGGGCTCGAGCAGGCGGATGGGTAGCGAGCCGCCGCAGTCCAAGATCCACGCCGCAGCACGTGTGCGATCGAAATCCGCATTGAAGAACGGAATCAGCGGGGAAAGTGAGCTGTGTGTGTCGGCACACACAAGAAGCGTCCCCGACCCGCACGCCTCCGAGGGGAGTCGAACCACATGAATCGCGAGCCGGACGGTCCACAGTTTCCGCACCTCGGGGTGAAGGTCGATGCGGACGCTGACGCCGCGTACATCGCCCTCCGCGCGCCCGTCGAGGGCGAACATTGGACGACCAACATCATGGTCGATGATGAACGCCTCAAGGGCTACGTCGTATTGGACGTCGATGTGGCTGGCAGGCTGGTGGGGATCGAACTGCTGGGAATATCCGAGCTGATCGGGTAGCGCGACGCGGCTGACACCGAATGTGGGCACGAGCGCCCCCGACGAATGCAGCCAAGGGCTGGTGGCGCCACGGGTGAATCGCTCGAGACGCGAATCGAGGCGGGGCCCGGAACGTCAACCCTCGTATGCTCTCACTCGGATCCAGGGCGAACGCGACCACCGCGAGAGGAGTCCGCGTGGTCGACATCGGCGAGCAAGCTCTCAAGCACCGGGATCAGCGCCGGCAGGTCGTTGTTCAGAATCTCCCATACTCGTCTCTGATCTACCTGCGCGTAGGCGTGCACCAGGATGTTCCGCGTCGCGATGATCGCGTGAACGTTCGGTATCCCAACTGCCGTGTCGGCGTCGACCGCGCGAAGATTCTTCAGTGCCTCGCCAAGGATCTCCAGTTGGTGCTCGGCCGCAGCTTGAAGAACCCAATCGCCGAGATACCTGAACTGTGAGTTTCCCTCGGCAACCGATGCCGCCTTGGCCGCCGCCTCGCGTGCGTCCCAAAGGAACGCCGGTGACTCAGGCCGCATAGACATCCTCAGCGCTACGGAATGCCGATCTCGCGAAGTACGGATTGCGCACGGCCCCCGCGTCGATAAGGTCGACCTGGTAACCCACGATTCGTTCCAGGTCCTGTTTGAGCTCGAAGTAGTCGTGAAAGAGCCCGCCGCGGCCCGGCAGAAAGTCAACGAGGAAGTCGACGTCACTGGTCTGTTCGTCGAACTCCGAGCTCAGCACCGATCCGAAGATGCGCAGCCGCAGGACACCACGCGCCTCGCACGCCCGAGCAATCGCCTGCACGTCCACTGGAACCGCGGTGATCATGGTCGAATTATTCCATGCTTCGTGGTGCGCCCCCAGGGACTTGAACCCTGAACCCACTGATTAAGAGTCAGTTGCTCTGCCGATTGAGCTAGAGGCGCGTGGTGTGCCCGTAGGCCGACCGAGGGTTCACACTACCAAACGAACGGCGACCGTCGCGAATCGCGACGAGTCGGTCACGATC
>CAYLMS010000054.1:0-8136 GCA_964384455.1 uncultured Microbacterium sp.
GACACCAGCACCTTCTGCAGCAGCGGCAGCTTGGTGCCGCCCGACGACTGCACGAACACCGGCTGCACGTACAGCAGCCCGCCGCCGACCGGCAGGGTCAGCAGATTGCCCTTGAGCACCTGCGACTGCCCCTGCTTGAGCAGGTTGATGAACGACGACACCGCCGTGTCGGAGTCGAACGTGTTCTGCACCTGGCCGGGGCCGGGCACGGTGGTGTCGGCCGAGATCACCAGCATCCGCAGCTTGCCGTAGCCCGCGCTCTTCACGCCGGCGGCAGCGCCGGCATCCGAGTCGACCGCGAGATAGCCCATCAGCACGTTGCGCGCGCCGCTGCCGGTGGCCGACGGGATGAACGTCGTGAACATCGAGAACGTCGGCGCGGTCTGCCCGGGCATCTTCATGGTCAGGTAGTACGGCGGCTGCAGCTTGGTCTGGTCCTGCGGGTCGTTGGGCGTGGCCCAGCGGTTGTCGCTCTGATAGAACGACTGCGCGTCGGTGACGTGGTACACCCCGAGCATCGCGCGCTGCACCTTGAACAGGTCGGTCGGGTAGCGCACGTGGCTGATCAGCTGCGCCGACATGTCGGCGATCGGCTTGAGCGTGCCGGGGTACACCTTCTGCCATGCCTTGAGCACCGGGTCTGCGGTGTCCCACGCATACAGCGTGACCTTGCCGCTGTAGGCGTCGACCGTAGCCTTGACCGAGTTGCGGATGTAGTTGATGTCGTCGATCGCGAACCGCGGCTGCGGGTTGTTGGTGTCCTCGATCGCCGAGCTGAGGCTCTCCGACTTGGAGTACGGGTAAGTCGAAGCCGTCGTGTAGCCGTCGACGATCCACACGATCCGCCCGTCGACGACACTCGGATACGGGTCGGAGTCGAGCGTGAGGTAGGGCGCCGCCTTCTGCACGCGCACAGCCGGGTCGCGGTCGTAGAGAATCTGCGACTCGCTGTTGACGTAGTCGGAGAACAGGATCTGCTCGGACTGGAACTTCAGCGCGTAGACCAGCTTCGTGAAGAAGTCGCCGATGCGCGGCCCGCCGTTGCCCGTGTACGTGTACTTCGCCTCGCTGGAGTTGTCACTGCCGCGCGGGTAGTCCAGTTCCACCGGGGCGGTGCCCTTGGGCGCGCCGACGATCGAGTACGTCGGGGAGTTCTCGCCGAAGTACACGCGCGGCTGGTAGGCCTGCGTGCTGGTGAGCGCGCCTGAGGTGGGCATGCCGCGTTCGATGAACACCGGCTCGCCGTCGTCGGTGCGCGCATTGCCCTTGGCGGCCACCATGCCGAAGCCGTGCGTGTAGACCACCGTCGTGTTCTGCCACGTGCTGCCCGCCCCGAGCTGGTCGAGGTTCAGCTCACGCACCGACACCACGGCATCCTGCGACTGCCCTCCCAACTGGTAGCGGTCGACATCGAGCGGATCCTTGAACTGGTAGTACGAGCGATACTGCTCGAGTTGCTTCACGGTGGGGCTGATGATGGCCGGATCCATGATCCGGATGGATGCGGTCGTGTCGGCGTCCTGCCGCAACTGGCCCGCCTTCGCATCGGTCTTCGCGGTGAAGTCGGTGGCGGCCAGCCCGTCGATGCCGTAGGCCGCGCGGGTCGCGTCGATGTTGCGCTGGAAGTAGGTCTTCTCCAGGCTCAACTGGTTGGGCTTGACCTGCACGGTGTTCACGAGCCACGGGTAGGCGGCGCCCACCACGATCGCTGACACCAGCAGCAGCGCGGTCGCGATCAGCGGGTAGCGCCAGCGTCCGATCACCGCGGTGACGAAGAACAGCACGGCCACGAGCACAGCCACGATCGCGAGAATGGTCTGCCCGGGGATGACCGCATTCACCTCGGTGTAGCCGGCTCCCGTGATCAGCCCTCCGCTGCCAGGCGCCGCGAGGGTCTTGAAGCGGTCGAGCCAGATGCTCGCCGCCTGCACGAGCAGGTAGGCGCCGGCGATCACCGCCAGCTGGATGCGGGCCGCCTTCGAGATACGCAGCTCGCGCTGGCCGATGCGCACCGAGCCGTAGAGATAGGCCACCGCCGCGGTCATCAGCAGCGCGATCAGCAGCACCGCCGACACGAACCCCAGCAGCGAGGTGTAGAACGGCATCGCGAACAGGTAGAAGCCGGTGTCGATGCCGAACTGCGGATCGGTGGTGGAGGTCTTCACGCCGTTCAGCCACAGCGCCGTGGTCTCCCACTGCGCAGACGCGGCGAAGCCGGCGAAGAAGCCGAAGAAGATCGGGATGCCCCACATCGCCAGCCGCCGCAGCGGCTCGACGACCTCCTGATAGCGATCGAGCTGCGAGCTCAGCCGCGCGTACACGGGCCGCAACCGGTAGGCGAGCTGGATCGCAAGCCACACCGGCAGCGCCATTCCGGCGAAGCCGATGAAGAACATCAGCAGACGCGCCGACCACTGCGTGACCAGCACTCCCTGGTAGCCGAGCTGGGTGTACCACAGCCAATCCGCGTAGAGCCCGGCGAACACGAAGAACCCCACCACGAGGGCCACGATCACCAGCAGCGAGATGAGGATGGCGCGGCGCGAGCGCGCGGGCGCGGGCGGACTCGGCTGAGGCGTCGTGGTCACCGTTTCATCCTAGGTTGCGGGGCATGTGCGCAGCGCGTCCAGCCCGCTGCCACGCGCGATCGCCTTCAGGTCGCCGAGTGCGTCGTCGAGGGTCGACACGCTGAACACCCGCAGCCCCGCCGGAATGTGTCCGGTGACCTCGTTGCAATTGCTCTGCGGGGCGAGGAAGTACTTGGCCCCGGCGTCGGCCGCGCCGTACATCTTCTGCCTGATGCCGCCGATCGCCCCGACCGTGCCGTCTGCGGTGATGGTGCCGGTGCCTGCGACGTTGCGGCCGCCATTGAGCGAGCCGGGCGTCAACGTGTCGATGATGCCGAGGGCGAACATCATGCCCGCGCTCGGGCCGCCGACGTTGTTCAGCTGGATGGTCACGTCGATCGGGAAATCGTAGTCGATGGTGAGGTTGACCCCGACGATCCACTGCCGGCTGCCGTCGGCCAGCGTGGCGTGCTCCGGCGAGATCGACACGGTCTGCTCGGCGCCGGCGCGCTGGATGCGCAGTTGCACCGCAGCGCCCGCGCCGGACTGGATCACCGCGCGCAGCGCGTCGGCGTCGGTGACGGGGGTGCCGTCGGCGGCGAGGATCACGTCGTCGGCCTTGAGCACGCCGTCGGCCGGCGAGCCCTTGAGGGCGCTGACCACCACGATCTTGGCCGGCACGTGGTAGCCGAGATGCAGCAGGGCGGCCGCGGTGGCCTCCTTCTGCGAGTCGACCATCATGGCCGCGCTCTCCTGGTTCTGCTGCTCGGTGGTCTGGCCCTGCGGGAACACCGCCTCGAGCGGCACGATCGCCTTGGAGCGGTCGAACCAGGCCGCCGCCAACTCCGCCCAATTGGGCGTGCGGTCGGGGCTGCCCACGACCTGCACCGTGAGCAGGTCGAGCGTGCCGGATGTCGGGTAGGTCTTCGCGCCCTTGATCGAGATCAGCGGCACCTTGGTGCCGTCGGCGGCCTGCGCGGTGCCGAGCGTGTTGAACACCGGCCCGGGTCGCTGGATGACGTAGGCCGACGGCAGGAACGACAGCACGAGCAGCACCACGAGGGCCACCAGCAGCGCCCAGATGCCTGCGGCGGTGGTGCGCGACATCCGTCGCCGCGGCGGCGGCACGATCGTCACCTGGTCGTCGAACAGCGCCACGGTTCTCTTTCCGGATCGTTCGCGGCCGGCGTAAGCGGGATCGGGCCCGTCCGGCGAGTGCGAAGTGAGGTGCGACTAGCGTAGAGCGCGATCCCGATGCACAGGCTGAAAGGCGGCTGACGTGGCTGACGACGACGACCGCAGCCCCCAGGAGGAGTTCGAGCAGCTGCTGCGCCGGCTGCTGAGCTCGAATGGCGAGGACTTCGACCTGGAGCAGCTGCAGCGCCTGTCGGGAATGCAGCTCGATCCCGCCGCGATGGCGGCGATGATGGAGCAGCTGCAGCGCGCCTTCGCCTCGGCAGGCGACGGCGGCATCGATTGGGACGCGGCGACGCGCCAGGCGCTGCACATCGCCAACCAGTCCGGGCTCGCGGTGACGGCGGGGCAGAAGACCGACCTCGGCCAGGCCTTCACGCTCGCCGGGTTGTGGCTGGGCGAGGCGACCACCGTATCGGAGCTGTCGTCGCCGCCGCGCGCGCTGACCCGCGGCGAATGGGTGGAGCAGACCATGCCGGTGTGGCGGGAGCTCGCCGAACCGGTCGCGACGAGCATCGCCGACGCACTGACCACCGTGGTGCGCGAGCAGGCGCCGGAGGAGCTGCAGGATGCGGTGGCCGGCGCCGGCCGACTCATGCGCGGCATCACGGGCTCGCTGTTCGCCGCCCAGTTGGGCGGCGTCGTCGGCCGGCTGGCGACCGAGGTCGTCGGCGGCGGCGACGTGGGCATCCCGGTCATGCCCGCCGGCACCGCGGCGATCCTGCCGCAGAACTTCGCCGATTTCGGCGAGGGGCTCGAGATCGGCGACGACCAGCTGGCGCTGTACCTGGCCACGCGCGAACTGGCGCATGCGCGTCTGTTCCGGCACGCGAAGTGGCTCCGCCTGCACCTGATCTCGCAGGTGACCGAATTCGCCCGCGGACACCACGTCGACACGGATGCCCTGGAAGAGCTCGCGGCGCGCTTCGACCCGAGCGATCCCGACGAACTGCGCACGGCGCTGGAAAGCGGCGCGCTGCTGCAGCGCTCTCCCGAGGGAGCGGCCGCGCTCGTGCGGCTGGAGAACCTGCTGGCCACGGTCGAGGGCTGGGTCGAGGTGGTCACGGCCGACGCCACCGCACGACTGCCGCATGCCGATCGGCTGGCCGAGACCGTGCGCCGCCGACGCGCCGTGGGCGGACCCGCCGAGCAGGCGCTCGGCGCACTCGTCGGGTTGCAGCTGCGGCCGCGCCGACTGCGGGAGGCCGTCGCCATGTGGCGAGCGGTGACCGACGCGGTCGGAGTCGAAGCCAGGGACGCGCTGTGGGACTATCCCGATCTGATGCCGGGCGCCGCCGACATCGACGATCCGACGGTGCTGGTGCAGCGGCTGCAGGCGCGCGCACGCGGCGAGGCGGAGCCGCGCGACGAGGTCGACGAGGCCCTTGCCGCACTGCTGGCCCGTGACGACGACCGCGACCTGCCGCCGGAGGACCCGCGTCCCGTGTAGCCCGCGCGTCCTGCACAGCCCGGTGATTCGGCATCCGACTGTGGACGGCGGTCGCCGCCGCGGCGACGGCGACGAGAATCGGCGGATGCCGGCACTGCTGCGACTGGACCCCGCCCATCCCCCGCTCTGGCGCACCGAGCGCACGCTGCAGTTCGGCGTCGGTGCGGTGGCGGTGCTCGAAGACCCGGCGCCCTGGCAGCAGCACCTCGTGCACGCCCTCGCCGACGGTCTGCCCGACGACGCGGTCGCCACGCTCGCGCACGAGCACAGCGTCGACCCGGATGACGCGCGCGGGCTGATCGACCGGATCGCGCCCGCACTGCACGGCCCGGCCGGTGCTGCGATGCGGGTCGTGGTGGAGGCCCCAGCGGCGGACCCGCTCGGCGCCGCCGTGACCGTGGCGCTGCGGGCCGCCGGCGTGGACGTCGACCAGGTCGACGGCGGCGACCGGGTGGTCGCCGCCGACGAGCGCGGACTGCTGCGCGTGCTGGTCGGCCATCATGTGCTCGACCCGCGGCGTGCCGCCGCCGCCATGCACGACGACGCTCCGCACCTGCCCGTCGTGTTCACCGGCGCCGGCGCCCGGGTCGGACCGCTGGTGCTGCCTGGCCTGACCGCCTGCGTTGCCTGCGACCACGCGCAGCGGCGCGACGCCGACCCGTCGTGGCCGGTGCTGCTGGCACAGCTGCTGGGGCGCGGACCGGCCGAGCTGCCCGCAGCGGTCGCCTACGAGGCCGGCTGCCTCGCCGCCCATCTCATCCGCGATCCGGGGCTGCCCGCGGTGTCGGTGACACTGCGGCGCGACTCGGCGCGCCGGCAGTGGACTCACCACCGGCCGCACCCCGAATGCTGCTGCCGAGCTCCGCAAGGAAACGCGACGGCTCCCGCGGGGTGCGAACCGCCCCGCGCGACCACGACAGCGACAGCGAGCGCGACGCCCGCGTGATGCCCACGTAGACGAGCCGGCGCTCTTCGTCGATCTCGGCCGGCGCGCGGGCGTAGGAGATCGGCAGCAGGCCCTCGGCGAGCCCCGCGAGGAACACGTGCGCCCACTCCAGCCCCTTGGCCGCGTGCAGCGTGCTCAGGGTCACCGTCTGCATGGCCGGCTCGTGCTGGTCCTTCGCCCGCGCCAGCAGCGCATCGGTGAAGCCGCGCAGCGTGGTGCCGGCCGGCGCCTGCTCGGCGAGCCGCAGCAGCGCGCGCCTGGCCTCCCAGCCATCGCGCAGCGCGCCCCCGGCCGGCGGCGGCTGATCGGTCAGCCCGAGCGACCGCAGCACGTCGCGCACCGTGTCGAGGAACGACGACGACGACGGCGCGATCGCCGCCCCGCGCAGCTGCATGACGGCCTGGCGCACCTCCGACTGGTCGAAGAACCGCGTACCGCCGAGCACGGTGGCGGCGATGCCCTCCGCGGCGAGCGCCTGCAGCAGTGCAGCGGACTGCGCGTGCGCGCGGTACAGCACGGCGATGCCGTCGGCTGACACGCCCGCACGGATGCGCGCGGCCACGGCGCGCGCGATGCCCGCCGCCTCGGCGGACTCGTCGGCGTACGCGACCACGACGGGCGGCTCGCCCGCCGTGCCGCCTCCTGCGGCGCGCAGCTCGAGCGCCCCGGGCCGGCCGCGCATGAGCGCATTCGCGGCGTTCAGCACGGCGGCATCCGAGCGATGGTTCTGCTCGAGCCGCACCACGCGGGCGTCGGGATGCTGGCGCGCGAAGTCGAGCAGGTGGCCGGCGTCGGCACCGGCGAAGGAGTAGATGGTCTGATTCGCGTCGCCCACCACGCACAGCTCGTGCCGATCGCCCAGCCACAGCTGCAGCAGCCGGTGCTGCAACGGCGACACGTCCTGGAACTCGTCGACGGTGAAGTGCCGGTACTGCTCGCGCACCTCGGCCGCCACGCGCGGTTCGCTCTCCAGCATCCCGGCGCAGGCGAGCAGGATGTCTTCGAAGTCGAGCTGGCGCCGCTCGTCCTTGAGCGTCTCGTACGCGCGCTGCAGCGCGACGACGGCGTCGACGTCGAGCCCGCCCACGCCCTCGGGACGCGCGGCGGCGTATGCCTCGATCGAGCGCATCGTCACCTTGCGCCATTCGATCCCCGACGCGACGTCGCGCAGCGTGGCCGTATCGGGAGCCAGCCCCGCGCGGTCGGCGGCCTGCGCCAGCAGCCGCACCTTGTTGTCGACGATGCCGGGCGCGGAGTCGCCGGCGACGACGGGCCAGAAGTGATTGAGCTGCGACAGCGCGGCGGCGTGGAACGTGCGCGCCGCGACGCCCGCGACCCCGAGCGCCCGCAGCCGCCCGCGCAGCTCGCCCGCGGCCTTCGCGGTGAAGGTGACGGCCATCACCCGGGTCGGCGAATAGGCGCCGGTGTCGACCCCGTGCGCGATGCGGTGGGTGATCACCCGGGTCTTGCCTGTGCCCGCGCCGGCCAATACGCATACCGGTCCGCGCAGGGTCGTCACCGCCTCGAGCTGGCGCTCGTCGAGGCCGGCGAGCGGGTCGGCCGTCACGTCGAACCGCCGGTGAGCCAGCCGCGGATCAGGGCATGCGCGATCGATGCCGACCCGGGCAGGGCGAACTCGGAGCCGCCGTCGAGCGCGGCGGCGACCTCGGCCCGGGTGAACCAGCGCACCTGCACGATCTCCTCGCCGTCGGCGCGCGCCTGCGCGTCGTCGACGCACCGGGCGTGGAATCCGGCCATCAACGAACGCGGATACGGCCACGCCTGCGAACCCGCGAAGCGGATGCCGTCGAGCCGCACGCCGCACTCCTCCTGCACCTCGCGGTGCACCGCCTGCTCCAGCGACTCGCCGGCCTCGACGAAGCCGGCGAAGCAGGAGTAGCGGTCCTGGCCCCACAGCGCGTTCGAGCCGAGCAGCAGTCGCTGCCCATCGGCACTGGTCACTGCGACGATGACGGCCG
>CAYLMS010000055.1:0-8035 GCA_964384455.1 uncultured Microbacterium sp.
GCCACCGTGCCCTCGAGGATCTTCAGCAGCGCCTGCTGCACGCCCTCGCCCGAGACGTCGCGCGTGATCGACGGGTTCTCGGCCTTGCGCGCGATCTTGTCGATCTCGTCGATGTAGATGATGCCGGTCTCGGCGCGCTTGGTGTCGAAATCCGCCGCCTGCAGCAGCTTGAGCAGGATGTTCTCGACGTCTTCGCCGACGTACCCGGCCTCGGTGAGCGCGGTCGCGTCGGCGACGGCGAACGGCACGTTCAGCCGCTTGGCGAGCGTCTGCGCGAGGTAGGTCTTGCCGCATCCGGTCGGCCCGAGCAGCAGGATGTTGCTCTTGGCGATCTCGACGTCGTCGGCGCGCTGGTCGGCGCTCTGCAGGGTGCCGTGCGCGCGCACCCGCTTGTAATGGTTGTACACCGCCACCGACAGGGCGCGCTTCGCGTCTTCCTGGCCGACGACGTACTCCTGCAGGAACGCGAAGATCTCGCGCGGCTTGGGCAGATCGAAGTCGCTGACGACCCCGTCGCCCTGCTCGGCGGCGCGCTCGTCGATGATCTCGTTGCACAGCTCGACGCACTCGTCGCAGATGTACACGCCGGGGCCGGCGATGAGCTGCTGCACCTGCTTCTGGCTCTTGCCGCAGAAGGAGCACTTGAACAGGTCGGCGCTCTCTCCGATGCGAGCCATGCGCGTCCTCCTGGTTCGCCGGCGCCGTGCGGCCGGTGTGCTTCGAGCCTAACCGGTGGGTACGAGATCGCGCGGTATTGCGCTACTTGCCGAGCGCCTGCTGACCGCGCTTGCGCGTGGTGAGCACCTGATCGACGAGTCCGTACTCGACCGACTCCTGCGCGGAGAGGATCTTGTCGCGGTCGATGTCGCGGTGCACCTGCTCCTGCGTGCGGTGCGAGTGCGCCGCAAGCGTCTCCTCGAGCCACGTGCGCATCCGCAGGATCTCGGCCGCCTGGATCTCGATGTCAGAGGCCTGGCCGTGTCCGGCCTCGCCCATCGCCGGCTGGTGGATGAGGATGCGGGCGTTGGGCAGCGCCAGCCGCTTGCCCGGCGCGCCCGCGGCCAGCAGCACCGCCGCGGCCGAAGCGGCCTGGCCGAGCACCACGGTCTGGATCTGCGGCGACACGTACTGCATGGTGTCGTAGATCGCCGTCATCGCCGTGAACGAGCCGCCCGGCGAGTTGATGTACATGATGATGTCGCGATCGGGGTCCTGGCTCTCGAGCACGAGCAGCTGCGCCATCACGTCGTCGGCCGACGCGTCGTCGACCTGCACGCCGAGGAAGATCACCCGGTCCTCGAACAGCTTGTTGTACGGATCCTGGCGCTTGTAGCCGTAGGCCGTGCGCTCCTCGAACTGCGGAAGCACATAGCGGCTGCCGGGCAGCTGGAGGTTCTGCGGCGCGGCGGGGATGCCGAAGGTGGGGGTGTGCATGTTCTCTCTCTCGCCGTCTCAGTTGGCCGTGCCGCCGCCGCCGACCACATCGGTCGCGGATTCGCGGATGTGGTCGACGAAGCCGTATTCCAGCGCCTCGTCGGCGCTGAACCAGCGGTCGCGGTCGCCGTCCGCGTTGATCTGCTCGACCGTCTTGCCGGTCTGGGCCGCGGTGATCTCGGCCAGCCGCTTCTTCATGTCGAGGATCAGCTGCGCCTGCGTCTGGATGTCACTGGCCGTGCCGCCGAAGCCGCCGTGCGGCTGGTGCAGCAGCACGCGCGCGTTCGGTGTGATGTAGCGCTTGCCCTTGGTGCCGGCGGTCAGCAGCAGCTGGCCCATGGATGCCGCCATCCCGATGCCGACGGTGACGATGTCGTTCGGCACGAACTGCATGGTGTCGTAGATGGCCATGCCCGCGGTGATCGAGCCGCCGGGCGAGTTGATGTAGAGGTAGATGTCCCGCTCGGAGTCGGCCGCCGCCAGCAGCAGGATCTTCGCGCAGATCTCGTTCGCGTTGTCGTCGCGCACCTCGGAGCCGAGCCAGATGATGCGGTCCTTGAGCAGCCTGTCGAAGACGCTCGTGGCGACAAGGGGTTCGGCTGACATGTGTGCTCCGTTCGGGTCCGTGGGATCGAATCTACCGGCGCGTCCGCGACGGCTCGCGCGTGTTCGCCGTGGGCATAGCGAGCACCCAAGGCGACGGCGAAGGGGCGGACGACCGCAGCCGTCCGCCCCTTCGCAGCGCGTGCTACTCGGCGGCCGTGTCGGCCGCCTTCTTGGCGGCCGGCTTGCGCGCGGGGGCCTTCTTCGCCGGCGTCGCCTCGGCGGCCGTGTCGGCCGTCTTCTTGGCGGCGGGCTTGCGCGCAGGGGTCTTCTTGGCGGGCGCGGCCTCAGGCGCGGCGGCCGGCTCGGCGGCGGCATCCGCTGCCTCACCCTCGGCGGGCGCGACGAATCCCGTGAGGTCGACCGCCTTGCCGTCGGTGTCGACGACGGTGACCTTGCCCAGCGCCACGGCGAGCGCCTTGTTGCGGGTGACCTCGCCGATGAGCACCGGCAGTTGGTTGTTCTGCTGGATGATCTCGATGAACTCGTTCGGCGCCATGCCGTACTGGGCGGCCGACTGCAGGATGTACTGGGTCAGCTCGTCCTGCGAGGCCTGCACGTTCTCGCGCTCCACGATCGCGTCGAGGATGATCTGGGTGCGGAACTGCTTCTCGCTGGACTCGGTCACCTCGGCGCGGTGCTCCTCGTCCTCGAGCCGGCCTTCGCCCTCGAGGTGACGGTGCACCTCGTCCTCGATGACTGAGACCGGCACCGGGATCTCGACGGCCGCGAGCAGGTGCTCGACCAGCTTGTCGCGCGCGGCGGAGCCCTGCGCGAACGTGGAGTTCTGCGCCACGCGCTCACGCAGGCTGTCGCGCAGCTCGGCGATCGTGTCGAACTCGCTGGCGATCTGCGCGAAGTCGTCGTCAGCGTCAGGCAGCTCGCGCTCCTTGACGGCCTTCACCGTCACCGACACCTCCGCCTCCTGGCCGGCGTGGTCGCCGCCGATCAGCGTCGAGCGGAAAGTGGTGTCCTCCCCCGCGGTGAGCGAGTCGATCGCCTCGTCGATGCCCTCGAGCAGTTCCCCCGAGCCGAGCTCGTACGACACGCCGGCGGCGCGGTCGATCTCGGCGGAGTCGATCGTGGCCACCAGGTCGAGCTCGACGAAGTCGCCCGTGCGGGCGGGGCGGTCGACGGTGACGAGCGTGCCGAAGCGCGCCCGCAGCCGGTCGAGCTCCTCGTCGACGTCGGCGGCATCCACCGTCGCGGCATCCACCGTCAAGGTGACGCCCTCGTAGCCGGGCAGCTCGAACTCGGGGCGCACGTCCACCTCGACATCCACCAGGAGGTCGCCGGCGAAGTCCTTGTCGCTCGGCCACTGCGTGATGTCGGCACTCGGACGACCGAGGATCTTCACGTCGTGCTCGATCACGGCCTGACGGAAGAAGCCGTCGAGACCCTCGTTGACGGCGTGCTCGATCACGGCGCCGCGACCGACCCGCTGGTCGATGATCGGGGCGGGCACCTTGCCCTTGCGGAAGCCGGGCACCTGGATCTCGCCGGCGATGTGCTCGTAGGCGTGGGTGATGCTCGGCTTGAGCTCCTCGGGCGTGACCGTGATGCGCAGCTTCACGCGGGTGGGGCTGAGCTGCTCGACGGTGCTTGAGACCATTGTCGTTCGTTCTCCTCGCTTGCTCCGCGCATGCGTGCACGGAGGACGGCTTCTCGGATCTGGGGGCCGTGTGTCGGGGCGACAGGATTTGAACCTGCGGCCTCCCGCTCCCAAAGCGGGCGCTCTACCAAGCTGAGCTACGCCCCGGGTGCGAACGCTCCGCGCACGCGCGCGGAGGCCGAAACGACCCTGGAGAGTCTAGCCGACGCGGCTGGATGCCGACGCTCGCCGCCGCCGGGCTGCAGTTCGCGGGTGTACTACGATGAGTCGGTGCCCGCGAGGGCGCGCGGGGATGTAGCTCAATGGTAGAGCCCCAGTCTTCCAAACTGGCTACGCGGGTTCGATTCCCGTCATCCCCTCCACTGACCGCGCCGCGTGCCGGGCCCCGTTCGTTGCGCCGCGCGGCCCACTTCGGCGAGTCGCCCCAGGTGCGCCGAAACGCCCCGCGCCGCGGGGCGTTTCGGCGCGGGCGGGGCGTTTCGGCGAGCGGCGAGGCGGCGCGGCGGTCAGGGCGCGGACCGGGGAGCGGGGGCGGGGGCGGGCGCCCAGGCGCCGACCGTGGCGAGGAACGCCGTACGACGCGCGCGGATCGACCGCGGCATCCAGCCCACGCTGCCGCCCCACAAGAGATAGAGCGGACGACCGAGTAGACGCCCGGACGCCGCATCCCGCCACTGCACGAAAGCCCGGCCCGGATCATCGGTCACCCGCTCGATGGCGCTGCGCGGGATGCGGCGCGAGAACGCCGCGCCGCGCACGACCAGGGCATCCGGTGCGCACACGACCCGTGCGCGGAAGAGGCGCACGACGAACCAGACGGCCGTGCCGACAGCGACCGCCCACGTCACGCCGAAGGCGACCATCCTGTCGGCAGGCACGAACTGCGCGGGAAGCGCGGGCAGCACGACCAGCCCGATCGCCGCCGGTCCGTAGGCGAGCCAGGAGAACCAGTCCGAGCCGTACGACGATCCCGGCCCGCCCTCCCCCGGCGCGCTCACGCCGTCGTCTCCCCGGCGTGTTCGGCCACGTGCTCGCGGTACACCACCGCGTTGCGCACCAGGCGCTCGCGCTCGTCGGCGGTGAGCTCGCGGCGCACCTTGGCCGGCACGCCGGCCACCAGCGAACCTGGCGGGATGACGGCATCCTCGAGCACCACGGCACCCCCGGCGATGAGGCATCCGGCGCCGATGCGCGCACCGTTGAGGATCACCGCACCCATGCCGACGAGCGACCCGTCGCCGATCTCGCAACCATGCACCACCGCGTTGTGCCCGATCGACACGTCGCGCCCGATCACGACCGGTGAGCCGCGATCGACGTGCACCGACACGTTGTCCTGCACGTTGCTGCCCGCCTCCACCGTGATGGGCGCACCGTCGGCGCGCAGCACGGCGTTGTACCAGACGCTCGATCCTTCGGCCATCCGCACCTCGCCCACGATGCGTGCACCTGCCGCCACGAATGCCGACTCATGCAGCTGCGGCGCCGCCCCGCCGAGCGCGAGCACACTCGCATCGTCGCTGATCGTCATGCCTGCGAACCTACTCCCGGATCATCGGCGCGCAAGCGCAGCACGGATGGCCTGCTGATACCAGGGGCCGAGGGTATCGACAAAGGTCACCGTCAGGTGATCCTGATCGCGGTACAGGTTCGCCCCGCCGACCACCGGGCGGCAGGTGGTAGCGGTGCAGTAGACCCTGGTGAAGTCGAGCAGCGTCACCCCCTGCTGCCCCGCGGCGGCCTCGCGCACCGGATCGGACGCGATCAGCACATCGCTGCGCGCCCCGGCGCACGCCGCCTGCGGGTGGGTGCGCAGGCACTTGTTCGGGTCGGTCTCCCACACCGGGTTGTCGACCACGGTGATCACCGGCACGCCGATCGAGGTCATCTCGCGCCATGCGTCGCGGTAGCCGGCGACGGCGGCCGCGTGCACCGACGAGAACCCGGCCGCGGCGTATGGCGTGGTGGCCAGGGATGCCGCGAACACCACGTCGGGTCGGGATGCCTTCAGCTCGGCGGTCACCGCGGCGCGCCACTGCGTGCACGCGTCGCCGAACGCACCGGTGGTCGCCAGCGGCGTGGTGCTCCACGGGCAGGCCCCCTTGAAGAACGTGATCAGGCGCCATCCGTTCGCCTTCGCCAGCTGCTGGAACGTCGTCAGCAACTGGAACGCGTGGCTGTCGCCGATGAGCACCACGCGCGGAGCGTCGGATGCAGTCGAGCCGAACTCGCACGACACCGGCCGGGCGTCGTTGAGCTGCACGAAGCACTGCGCATCGGCCGGTCGGTCGACCCCCGCGAAACCGGGTGCGGGCAGGATGGTGGCGCCGAAGTCGGTGCCGGCGCACGACGTGTCGAGCACGGATGCCGCGCCGAAGCACGCCGGCGGATGCGCGCGCAGCTGCGCGATCGCCTGCACCCCCTCGCGATACGCCGGCGCGTTCACCGCCCACGCCGCTCCGGCCGTGCCCGCCACCAGCGCCATCGCCGCCAGCGACGCCCATAGCGACACCCGAGCACGCCGGCCGGTGAGCAGCTTCCACCCCCGCATGGGGTTTTCGACGAAGCGCTTGGTCAGCCACGCGAGCACGAAGCAGATGCCGAGCAGCGCCACGCGGTGATAGATCGTCAAACCCCAGAACGGCACCGACGGCGCGATGATGATCAGCGGCCAGTGCCACAGGTACAGCGAGTACGAGATGTCGCCCACGAACTGCGCAGGCCGCACCGAGAGGATGCGGGTGGGATGCCACCAGCGCTCGGTGTTCGACGCCGCGATCACCGCCGCGGCGCCGAGAGCGGGGAGAGCTGCCGTGTAGCCGGGGAACGGGGTCTGCGCGTCGAAGCGGAACGCGACGAACACGAGCGCGATGATGCCCGTCCAGCCGAGCACGAAGCTGCCCACCCGGTGCCGCACCCGCAGCCACGGCACGAGCGCCACCAAGGCACCGAGCCCGAACTCCCACATCCGGCCGAAGGTGACGAAGTACGCGGGCGCCGGGTTGGTCGCCGTGAATGCGACGCAGAACACGAACGACGCCGCGCTGACCACCGCGAGCGTGGTGGCGATCACCGTGCGCCGGCGCGCCCCCAGCCGGATCGCCAGCCACGCCGCGAGCAGGATGAGCAGCGGCCACATGACGTAGAACTGCTCCTCGAGCGACAGCGACCAGTAGTGCTGCACCGTCGTGGGATTGCCTGCGTGGTTGAGGTAGTCGGCGGAGTTCAACGCGAGGAACCAGTTCTCGACGTAGAACGTCGACGCCGTGATCTCCTGCACCTCTCCGGGCAGCGCCGAGGTGGGCATCAGATACGGCGACATCACCGCCAGTGCGCAGAACAGCAGCACGAGCAGCGACGCGGGCAGCAGCCGGCGCACCCGCCGCGCCCAGAACTGGGCGAGCCGGATGCGGCCGGTGGCATCCTGCTCCCGTACGAGGTGGGCGGTGATCAGGAACCCCGAGATGACGAAGAAGACGTCCACACCGACGTAGCCGCCGCTGAGCCGCCCTGGCCAGAAGTGGTAGAGCACCACGAGCAGCACGGCGATCGCCCGCAGCCCCTGCACGTGCGGGATGAACCGCGACGGCTCGGCGTGCTCGGGCGAGCGGGCGGGCGGCTCGGCGCGCACGAGCGAGCCGGGCTCACCCAGATGCTGCGGTCCCAGCTCGTGATCGGCGGATGGCACCCCTCGACGCTAGCCGCTCCCCCGACGCATCCGCGCATCGCGGCAGGCGCGCCCGCACTCAGGCGAGGTGCGTGAGCCGGCCGGCCAGCAGCGTGGCGGCGACCGGCATCTGCCGCAGCGCGCGCTCGTCGGCGCTCAGCGGGTCGGCGGCGCACAGGGCCAGATCGGCGACGGCGCCCGGGGCGAGCTCGACCCCCGCGACGCTGCCGGCGGCCGTCGAGGCGGCCAGCGCCGTGCGCGCGGCGACGCGCTGGTCGGGCTGCCACGGCTCCCGCCCGTCACGCGTGCGGAACACCGCGGCCGCCATCGTCGCCCACACGTCGAGCGGGGCCACCGGCGCATCCGACCCGAACAGCAGGTTCGCGCCGCTGTCGGCGAGCACGCGCAGCGGGTAGGGCTGCGCGGTCTGGCCCGACCACAGCGTGTCGGTGAGGTCGCGATCGTCGAGCGCGTGCGCGGGCTGCACACTGGCGGCCACGCCGAGCCGGGCGAAGCGCGGGATGTCGGCATGCGCCACCAGCTGCGCGTGCTCGATCGTTCCCGACGCCCCGGTGGCCGCGAATGCGTCGAGCGCGTGGGCGTTGGCCACGTCGCCGATCGCGTGGATCGCGCAGTCCAGCCCGGCGGCGGTCGCCGACCGCATCAGTTCGACCAGCTCGGATGCCGCGACGGTGAGCACGCCGCGGTCTTCGGTGCCG
>CAYLMS010000056.1:0-7984 GCA_964384455.1 uncultured Microbacterium sp.
GGCCGAGGTGCAGCAGACCGTCGACGCCCTGCTGATCATCGCGGACGGGCGGCTGGTGTTCCAGGGTGCGCTCGACGACCTGTCCGATCCCTCCGAGCAGGCCGTGGTGGCCGACTCCCCCGACCGCGCGGCACTCGCCGGCGCCCTCCGGGGCGCGGGGCTCGATGCCGAGGTGCTGCGGACGGGCCTGATGGTGCGCGGCGCCGAGACGATCGAAGTGGGCGCGGCCGCGGCATCCGCGGGGGTGCCGCTGTCGCTGCTGCACAAGCGCGGGCCGGGGCTGGAGGAGATCTTCCTCGAACTGGTCAGCGGCGAGCGCGTGTACGCGCCGCGGGCGCCCGCCAGCGCGGGCGCAGACCTCAACGAGCCCGAAGCCGCTACCGGCGCGGACCAGGCCGTCGCGGCCGGGGTCGGGGTCGGGGTCGGGGCGGCCGGGGCCCTCCCAGCCGGGGCCGGGGCCGGCGCGGACGGGGCCGGGGCCGGGGCCGGGGCTGTCGCAGCCGGCGAGGCGAGTGCACCCACCGGGACCATGGTGCTCGCACACCCGGTCCCTGAGCCTGTCGAAGGGCGCCCGCCGCGCGCCTCCGCGGTCGACGCAGCACCGCAGCCCTCGGAGCACCTCGGCTTCGCCGTGGCCAGCACGGGTATCATCTCGGTGATCAGCTCGCAGCCGGCCGAGGGCGCCGAGGGTGCGGGCGCGCACGAGACCGAGCAGGTCGAGCCCGAGGCCGACGCCGCACGGGTCGAGTACGCCGTCGCGAGCACGGGGATCATCTCCATCGTCCCGGTGCCGGCAGAAGAGACGCCGGTCGAGGCCGGAACCGTCGACGATCCCGGCGATGACGGGGAGCCTGCCGCGGCGGCGGAGCATCCGCTCGACGCGGGCGGCTCGGAGGCGGAGCATCCTGCGCCCGACGACCATGCCGGCTCCGACGAGGAAGGGGACCGCGCATGAGCCTCGTGGCAGCCAGCCGTTCCGAGGCCACGAAACAGTTCACCACCGCCGGGTGGTGGGTGATCGCGCTCGTGCTGTTCGTCTACGTCGCGATGACGGCGGCCGCGCTCGCCTGGATACTCTCGGCGAGCACCACCGGCCTGCTCCCGCCCGGACGCAGCAACGTGCACATCCCTGCGAAGCTGCTGCCACCGATCGTCTACAGCATCGCGTCGTCGGTGGGATACGTGTTCCCGCTGCTGATCGGCACGCTGATGGTGACGGCCGAATTCCGGCACAAGACGCTCACGCCGACGTTCCTGGCCACGCCGGCGCGCGGCATCGCGCTGTCGGCGAAGGTGCTCGTCGGCGTGCTGCTCGGCGTGTTCTACGCGGTGCTCGCGATCATCGCCGCCGTCGGGCCCAGCGCCGGCATCCTGGTGGCGTTCGGACTCGACACGGCGTTCGCGTCATCCGACACGTGGGCGATGCTCGGGCGGATCGTGATCGCGCTCGTGCTGTGGACCCTGGTGGGGATCGGAGTGGGCACCCTGGTGCGCAATCAGGTCGCCGCGATCGTGCTGGTGCTCGCCTTCACCCAGTTCATCGAGCCGATCGCACGGGCCGCGTCGGCGTTCGTGCAGCACCTGTCCGACGTCACCCGATTCCTGCCCGGGGCGGCGAGCGATGCGCTGGTCGGCACGAGCCTGTTCACGTCGATCGGCGGCGGCGCGTCCACGTCGGGCGAACCCCTGCAGTGGTGGGTGGGCGGCCTCGTGCTGCTCGGCTACGCGGTGGTGCTGCTGGTGCTCGGGCACCTGTTCAGCTGGCGCCGCGACGTCAGCTGACCGCGAGTTCGGCGCGCGCCGCGGGGTCCGCGCGGCGCGACCTTCACGCACACGGCGGCACGCGCTCAGGCTGAACCACCGTCCAGCCCTCTGTGCACACGCTCGCATGGCGCTCAGCCTGAATCCGTGCACGCCCGGCACGCGGCGAGGGCGCCGGCGGCGCGGGGTTCAGGTGGCCGGCGCAGGTCGAGGGGCGCGCTGACGCGGCTTGCGTGCGGGCACCACGGGCACCGGCGCGGTCGGCAGGTCGTCGGCCAGATCGGTGACCACAGTCGCCTCGCCGCCGGCATCGAGTTGCAACGCCTTGACCAGCGACACGCCGTGGCGGGTGGTCAGCACCACTCGTCCGAATTCAGCGTGCCCATCGAGGTCGATCACGACGGCCGCGCGGCGTCGGCGGATGACCGCGAAGTCCGCTCCGCTCGACGACTGCCACGTGCCGATCGCGAGCACGCCCGGCACGTAGGTGCCAGGGTGATGCGTGCCGCGCAGCCAGGTCCAGGCGTCGTCGGTCAGCTGCACCCGGATGATGGCCGAGCGCTCGAGCAACACGTTGCCGCGCCGGAACGCGAGCGCCCGCTCGGTCGCCGACAGCGCCACCTCCAGTCGCGTGGAGTCCAGCAGCAGCGTGACCATCCCACCAGTCTGCCAGCGCGCGCCGGGGAAGTCGCCGTGCGCACGCCGGTGGCCCGGGTGCGCGGCGCCCGCCCTCTCGCCCGGTGCCAGACTGGTCGAGTGACCCTGCTCGAGCCGACGCCCGTGCACGTGCGCGTGCGGACGGCCCTCGATCGGGTGCGCGAAGCGGCGCCGCTCAGCACCGCCGACGTGGCGGCGCTGCTGCAGGCAGACGGCGACTGCTTCGAAGAGCTGCTCGCGCAGGCATCCGCGGTGCGCGATGCCGGGCTCGCCGCGGCCGGCCGGCCCGGAGCGATCACCTACTCGCGCAAGGTATTCGTGCCGCTGACCACGCTGTGCCGGGACCGCTGCCACTACTGCGTGTTCGTCGACACGCCCGCGCAGCTGCGCGCCAAAGGAAAGCCGCCGTTCATGTCGGCCGAGCAGGTGCTCGCCGTCGCGCACCAGGGTCGTGCTCTCGGCTGCGAGGAGGCGCTGCTGACCCTCGGCGACCGGCCGGAGGATCGCTGGCCCGAGGCGCGGGCGTGGCTCGACGCGCACGGGTACGCCTCGACGCTCGACTACGTCGGCGCGATGGCGCGACTCGTGACGGCCGAGACCGGACTGCTCGCCCACCTCAATCCCGGCGTGATGTCGGCGGCAGAGCTGACGGCACTGCGCCCCACCGCGCCCTCGATGGGGATGATGCTCGAGACCACCTCACGGCGGCTGTTCGCCGAGCGCGGGCAGGTGCACTTCGGCTCGCCCGACAAAGACCCCGCAGTGCGCCTGAGGGTGATCGAGGATGCCGGGCGTGCCCGCATCCCGTTCACGACCGGCATCCTGGTCGGCATCGGCGAGACTGTGGGCGACCGGGCCGAATCGCTGATCGCGCTGCGCGATGCGCACGAGCGGCATGGGCACCTGCAGGAGGTGATCGTGCAGAACTTCCGTGCGAAGGACCACACCGCGATGCGATCGGTGCCGGATGCCGCGGCGCGCGAGCACGTCGCAGCGGTCGCCGTCGCCCGGCTGGTGATGGGGCCCGCTATGCGGATCCAGGTGCCGCCCAACCTGTCCGACCCCGACGCGTTCGCGCTGCTGGTGCGTGCCGGCGCCGACGACTGGGGCGGTGTGTCACCACTGACGGCCGACCACGTCAACCCGGAGCGGCCGTGGCCGCAGCTCGACGAGCTGGCGGCGCGCACGGCAGCGCTCGGGTTCAGGCTGCGCGAACGCCTGACGGCGCACCCGGAGTTCGTGCTCGCCGCCGACACCTGGATCGACCCGAGCCTGCATGCGGCCGTCGCTGCGCTGGCCGATCCGAGCACGGGGTTGGCCGCCGCGCCGGCCGACCCGGTCACAGGGCTGGCCGCCGCGCCGGCCGGAGCGTCGGCAGGCCGGCTGGCCGGGGGGCGAGCCGCGGCGCCAGACGGCTTGGTAGCCGCGCCGTTCGCCGTTCGGGACGCAGGAGATGCGGCACAGCCCGACCCCGTGGCGCCCCGCCAGGGCGCGGATATCCTGCGAGCCGCACCGCCCTCCGCGGCGCCGGCGCCCGGCGCCGGCGCGCTGGCCGAGCTGCTGCACCGCGCGGCCGCCGACCCCGCCGAGCTCGACGACGCCGAATGGGTGCGACTGCTCCACGCCACTGGTGACGACCTCGACCTGCTTGCCGCGACCGCCGACGACGTGCGCCGCTACACGGTGGGCGAGGCGATCACGCTCGTCGTCAATCGCAACCTCACCTCGTCGGGCCTGCGCACAGCGCGTCCCGATCCGGGTGCCGTGCCCCTCGCGCGCTCCGGTTCGGAGCCGGCCGCGTCCGCCGGCACCGGATCGTTCACGCTGGCCGAGGTCGCGGCGATCGCCGCCGATGCCGCCGCGCTCGGCGCCACCGAGCTGTGCGTGCAGGGGCTGCTGCCGGCATCCGAAGACCCGCAGGGCTACCTCGACCTGGTGCGCACCGCGCACACCGCCGCGCCCGAGCTGCACCTGCACGCCTACCGTCCGCAGGACGTGTGGGATCTCGCCGACCGGGGCGGGTTGGGCCTCGACGGCGCCCTCGAGGCGCTGCGCGCGGCGGGAGTCGGCACGGTGCCCGGCACCGGGGTCAAGGTGCTCAGCGAGCGGGTGCGCAGGCTCGTCGCGCCCGCCGACCTCGAGACCGACCGCTGGCTCGAGGCGATCGGCACCGCACACCGGGCCGGGCTGCGTTCCACCAGCGTGCTGTTCTACGGCCACGTCGAGACCGCGGCCGAGCGCATCGCCCACCTCCGGCGGCTACGGTCGCTGCAGGATGCCACAGGCGGCTTCACCGAGTTCGTGCCCATCCCGCTTCCGGGAGCGGCCGGCGGGGTGCCGCTGGTGCCAGGGCGGACGGCGATCGACGAGCACCGGGCCATGGTGGCCGTGGCGCGGCTGTTCCTGTCGGGGTCGGTCGGTCACATCCAGGTGCCGTGGCCACGGGTCGGGCTGCCGGCCGCGGCCGTACTGCTGCGCAGCGGCGGCGACGACCTCGGCGGCACTCTGCTCGACGGCAGAGTGCGACCGGATGCCGCCGTCGAGCAGGGACAGGAGCTGCCGGCAACGGATGCCGCGGCGCTCGCCACGCGGATGTTCCGGCCGTTCCGGCTGCGGACCACGGACTACCGCCATGCGGAAGCGGGCGGGCGATGACCCGTCGGCACGGAGCGGTTGCCGCCCTTCGGCAAGCTCAGGGACCGCCCTTCGACAAGCTCAGGGACCGGAGGCACAGGGACCGCCCTTCGACAAGCTCAGGGACCGGAGGCACAGGGACCACCCTTCGACAAGGAGCGGTTGCCGCCCTTCGACAAGCTCAGGGACCGGGCGGTGGCACAGGGATCGCGCTTCGACACGGAGGGGCAGATGAGTGAGCCGGCGCACCGCGCGGTGATCGTGGTCGGCGCCGGGTTCGCCGGCCTGGCCGCGGTCATGGCGCTGCGCCGCGCCGGCATCGACGACGTGCTGATCGTCGAGCGCGCAGCATCCCTCGGCGGAACCTGGCGCGACAACACCTACCCGGGGGTCGCCTGCGACATCCCGAGCCACCTCTACGGCTTCGCCGACCACCCGAACCCCGACTGGTCGGGCGTGTACGCGACCGGCGCCGAGATCGAGCGCTACCTGCAGCACGTCGCCGCGCAGGAGCGCATCGCACCGCGACTGCGCAGTCCGCTCGCCCACGCGCGATGGGATGCCGCAGCCGAGCGCTGGCGCATCGGCTTGGGCGGGCCCGACCCGGTCGAACTCACCGCCGATGCCCTGGTGCTCGCCTGCGGGCGACTTACCGCGCCGCGCCTCCCCACGGTGCCCGGGTTGGACGAGTTCGCCGGGCCCGTGTTCCACTCCGCCCGCTGGCGGCACGACGTCGACCTGGCCGGCGCCCGGGTGGCCGTGGTGGGCACGGGCGCGAGCGCAGTGCAGCTCGTCCCCGAGCTGGCCCGCACCGCCGAAGTGGTCCTGTTCCAGCGCACTCCCGCGTGGATCGTGCCGCGCGCGGCGCGCGCATACACTCCCGCGGAGCGACGCCGGTTCCGGCAGCATCCGCACCAGCTCGCCGCCCTGCGCAGCGCACTGCTGGCCGAAGGCGAGGCGCGCTTCGCGTCACGGTCGGGGGATGCCGCGGCCGCTGCCGCTGCGCGCGACGTCGCGCTCGCGCACCTGCACGCCCAGGTGGCCGACCCCGCGCTGCGCGCGCGGCTCACGCCCGACTACGCCTTCGGCTGCAAGCGCGTGCTGCTCTCCGACGACTTCTACCCGGCGCTGGCCGACGGCACGGTGACCCTGGAGCCGAGCGCGCTGGCCGCGGTCGAGCGGCATCGGGTGGTGGCGGAAGGCGGCGCCAGGCACGCCGCCGACGTGCTGGTGCTCGCCACCGGCTTCACCGCCACGACCCAGCCCTACGCGGCGCTCGTCACCGGCGAGCACGGCACCCTGGCCGAGCACTGGGCGCACGGCATGACCTCCTTCGGCTCGACCGTCGTGACCGGCTTCCCGAACCTGTTCGTGCTCGACGGCCCGAATGCCTCGCTCGGGCACGACTCGTCGGTGCTGATGATCGAGGAGCAGGCCGGCTACCTCGCCCGCACCCTCGCCCGGCGCGCCGGCGTGCTGCGGGTCGACCCCGAGGCCGAGCGCGCCTACACGGCCGAGATCGACCGGGCGGCGGCATCCACTCCCTGGCTCGCGGGCGGATGCCGCAACTGGTACGTTGACGAGCGCTCGGGGCGGCTGACCCTGCTGTGGCCCGGCACCGTGTCGGCGTTCCGGCAACGACTGGCCCAGGCCGACGGATCGGAGTTCCTGGCTCCGGCGCGAGAGGTGGAGGTGGTGTGATGCAGCCCTTGCGTCTCGGCTACAAGGCATCCAGCGAGCAGTTCGGTCCGAACGAGCTGCTCGACTTCACCGTGCTCGCCGAGCAGGCCGGCTTCGACTCGGTGTTCCTCTCCGACCACTTCCAGCCCTGGATGCACGAGGGCGGGCACGCCCCCGCGGCGCTGCCGTGGCTGGGCGCCGCCGCCGCGCGCACGTCGCGCGTGCTGCTCGGCACCTCGGTGCTCACCCCCACCTTCCGCTACCACCCGGCCGTGATCGCACAGGCGTTCGCCACTCTCGAGGTGATGAACCCCGGCCGCATCATCCTGGGCGTGGGCACGGGCGAGGCGCTCAACGAGGTGACGCTGGGGCTCGACTGGCCCGACCCGCCCGAACGGTTCCAACGGCTGAAAGAGGCGATCGCCCTCATCCGCGCGCTGTGGGCGGGCGAGCGGGTCACGTTCGACGGCACCTACTACTCGGTGCGGGATGCCACCATCTACGACCGTCCGCCGCACGGTGTGCCGATTTACCTCGGCGCGTCGGGGCCTGCCGCCACGCGGCTGGCCGGCCGCATCGCCGACGGCTTCATCACCACGAGCGGCAAGGATCCCGCGCTCTACACCGGCACACTGCTGCCCGCCCTGGCCGACGGCCTCGAGAAGGCGGGCCGGTCGGCGCACGAGCTCGACACCATGATCGAGGTGAAGGTGTCGTATCACCCCGATGCCGGCACGGCACGCGAGCGCACCCGGTTCTGGGCGCCGCTCGCGCTGTCGGCCGAGGAGAAGCGCGATGTGCACGATCCGGTGCAGATGCAGGCGCTCGCCGCCGCGCTGCCGATCGAGCGCGCCGCGTCGCGGTTCATCGTGTCGACCGATCCCGACGAGCACGTCGAGGCGATCGGCCGCTACGTCGACCTGGGCTTCCGCCATCTGGTGTTCCACGATCCGGGGGCAGACCAGGCCGAGTTCCTGCGGCGCTATGGAGCCGAGATCCTGCCCCGGTTGCGCACGCGGTACGGGGCGTGAGCGCGGGGGTCACCGGCGCGGCGGTCACGGGCGCGGCGGTCGCGAGCACGGCGGTCGTGATCGTGCCGGTCAAGCCCGCCGGCCAGGCCAAGTCGCGGCTGGCGGCACCCGGCGTCGACCGTGCCGCCCTGGCGCGCGCGATCGCGCTCGACACCATCGCGGCGGCCGCCGCCGTCGCGATGGTGGGGGTCGTCACGTCGGATGCCGACGCCGCCGAGGCC
>CAYLMS010000057.1:0-7905 GCA_964384455.1 uncultured Microbacterium sp.
TCCGGTCGGCCAGCGTCGACTTGCCGTGGTCGATGTGGGCGATGATGCAGAAGTTGCGGATCAGCTCGGGCGGGGTGGCCGAAGGCTCGAGGGGGTTCAGGGCACGCGGAGACATGTCCCGTCGATTCTACGGGCGACGGATGCCGCGCCTACGCTTGAGCCATGACGGTGCAGGTCGTGCTGGTGCACGGCATCCGCACGTCGGCGACGATGTGGCGAGCCCAGGTGGCGCACCTGGCCGCGCGCGGCAATCCCGCGACCGCCGTCGACCTGCCCGGCCACGGCACGCGCATGGCCGAGCCGTTCGCACTCGACGAGGCCATGGCCACGATCGACCGGGCGGTGCGGCAGGCGGCGCAGCGCGGGCCGGTGCTGCTGGCCGGTCATTCGATGGGCGGACTGCTGTCGGTGCAGTACGTGGGCCAGGCCGATCGACCGCCGGTCGACGCGTTAATCGCCGGATCGTGCACCGCGATCCCGCGCGGCGTGGGACTGGCCGCGTATCGCGCGCTCGCGCGCGGCTTCGACTCGCTGCCCGACCGCGGCATGTGGATCGCCAACCAGGTGCTCGACCACACCCTGCCCGCAGAGACCAGGGCCGACTTCGGCGCGGGCGGCTACGCGCTCGATGCCCAGGATGCCGCACTGCAGAGCCTATCGGTGCTCGATCTGCTCGAGGCGCTGCGCCGCATCGACGTGCCGACGTGGTTCGTCAACGGCCAGTTCGACCAGTTGCGCGCCAACGAGCGGCTGTTCCACCGGCTCGTACCGCAGTCGGAGCTCATCGTCGTGCCGCGCACCTCGCACCTGATCACGGCGATGCGGCCGCGGGTGTTCAACGCGTTGCTGGATGTGGCGCTGGCGACCGTGGAGCGCGACGTTCGCGAGCGAACCCCGACATGATCCCGCCGACGACCGACAGCACGGCGCTGGCGGCGAACAGCAGCCAGAAGCCCCCGACGGCCGCCACCAGCAGCGCACCGATCAACGGCCCCACCAGCTGACCGAGCGCCGCCGACACGTTCACCACGCCGAGGTCGCGGGCGTGGTCGTGCTCATCGGGCAGCACGTCGGTGGCGAAAGCCAGTCCGGTGGTCGAGAACGCGCCGTACCCCACGCCCAGCAGGCCCGCCGCGACGAGGGTCATCGTGAACGACGGGGCGATCACCAGCAGCAGGGCCGCGGCCGCCTGCACCAGCGCCGACAGCACGGTGGGCGCCCGGCGCGACCCGGTGCGATCCGACCACATGCCGCTCAGCACCGACGCGGCGACGACGAACACCGTGTAGACGACGATCACGAGCAGCAGATTGTCCTGCGCCTGCGCCGAGGGCTGGCCCAGGCCGTACATCAGGAAGAAGAGGAACAGGGTCGTGCCGAGCGCGTTGCCGATGTTCGCGACGAACCGGCCCCACACCACCCAGCCGAAGTCGCGGTCGCGCAGCGTCGTCGACGGCATCGATCGGCGCACGCGAGCCGTGGGCAGTTGCTCGGGGTGGAACGTCGCGGGCGGATCGGGCAGTGCCATCGCCGTCGCGCTGCCGGCGACGGCGATGAACACGGCCAGCACGAGGTAGCCGCTGAGCACGGACAGGCCGAGCAACACCACGGCACCCACCCCGACCACGATGCCGACGGCCTGCGCCGAACTCGCCGACGCCGCCGCCGCCGCGCGCTGCGTCTCGGGCAGCTGATCGGCGATCATCGCCGTGAACGCCGCAGATGCCACCGCGACGCCCACCGAGACGCCCGTCCAGCCCAGGCCCACCGGCCACGGCCCGTGCGCAATGCCGGTGAGCACGAGGCAGACCGCGGTGAGCAGGCTGCCGCCGAGCGCCCACGGCCTGCGGCGCCCGAAGCGCGAGCGGGTGCGGTCCGACAGCGCACCCGCGAGCGGGGCGGCCACCACCCCGGCGAGCCCGCCCACGCCGAGCACGATGCCCGAGAACACGACGCCGCGCACCCAGCCCGAGGCATCCGACGCCGTCTTCAGCTGCAACGGCAGCAGCAGCTGCACCGGCGTGAGCTGTACCGTCCAGATCGCGAGCCAGGCGAGCGTGAACAGCGTCATCCACAGCGGGCCGACCCGCCCCTCGCGCCTCATCGCCGGGCCTCGGCGATCAGTGCGCGGTACCAGTCGAACGACGCCTTCGGGGTGCGCTGCGACGTGCGCTGGTCGACGTGCACAAGCCCGAAGCGCTGGCTGAAGCCCTCGGCCCACTCGAAATTGTCGAGCAGCGACCACACCGTGTATTCGCGCACGTCGACGCCTGCGGCCACGGCGTCGGCGACCGCCTGGATGTGCCCGGCGAGGTAGTCGATCCGTTGCACGTCGTCGATGCGGGTCGGCTCGTCGGGTTCGGGGAACGACGCACCGTTCTCGCCGATCACGATCGGCGGCAGGTGCTCGTAGCGATCGTGGAAGTCGCGCAGCAGCGCGGTGAGCGCGGGCGGATCGATCGGCCATTCCGGCCCGAATCCGGTCACCGGCACCCCCGGTGTCGGCACGATCTCGAACGGCACGACCCCCGCCGCTGCAGTGACGGTGGTGGGGTTGTAGAAGTTGATGCCGTAGAAGTCGCAGCCGCCGGCGATCACCTCGAGGTCCCCGTCGTGCACCGGCATCGGCGGCAGCCCGAACGCCTCGAGGTCGGGATAGGCACCGGTGAGGATCGGGTCGGCGAACAGGCGGTTGTGCAGCAGGTCGTAGACGGCGGATGCCGCGGCATCCTCCTCGCTGTCCGAGAGCGGGCGCACCAGGGTGTGGTTGTTCGGGATGCCGACCTCGACAGCGCCGTGCGCGTGCAGCACCGCGGCCGCGCGCCCGTGCGCGAGCAGCTGGTGGTGCACGGTGGGCAGCGCCCCGAACAGCAGCTGCTTGGCCGGCGCCAGGGCGCCGATCGCGTAGCCCTGCAGGGTCGTGGAGACGGGTTCGTTGATCGTGTACCAGTGCCGCACCCTATCGCCGAGCCGCTGCGCGACGATCGCGGCGTAGTCGGCGAACCGCTCGCTCATGTCGCGGGTCAGCCAGCCGCCGGCATCCTCCAGCTGCACCGGGTGGTCCCAGTGGTACAGCGTGGGGAACGGGGTGATGCCCGCTGCCAGCAGCGCATCGACGACCCGGTCGTAGTAGTCCAGCCCCTGCTCGTTGGCCGCACCGCGCCCGTCGGGCTGGACGCGCACCCACGAGAGCGAGAAGCGGTAGCGGTCGACGCCGAGTTCGCGCAGCAGCGCGACGTCGTCGACGTAGCGGTGATAGCTGTCGGGCCCGGGTTCGGCGGTGCTGCCGTCGCGCACCCACCCCGGCACCTCGACCTGGGCGTCCCACACGCTGCGGCCGCGCCCGTCGGCGCTGCGCGCACCCTCGATCTGAAAGGCCGCGGTGGCCGCGGACCAGCGGAAGCCGGCGGGCAGTGCGGCGAGGTCGGGCAGAGATGTCGCCATGGGCGCTCCTCGGACGTCGGTGTGCGAGTGACGGACGATTCGATCCTGGAGCATGGCGGGCGCACCGGGATGCAGCGGCGCGCCGGGCAACCGGGCGCGGTGCTGATAGACTCGGTCTTTGGCTTGCGTGTAGATCCCAACTGCACGACGCCGCGAGGCATCCCTCTACTGCCGGACGGCACCCATCCGATCCATTTCGAACGAAAGAACCGTCGACCCGTGGCGAACATCAAGTCGCAGATCAAGCGCAACAAGACCAACGAGAAGGCGCACGAGCGCAACAAGGCCGTCAAGAGCGAGCTGAAGACCGCCGTGCGCCGCACGCGCGAGGCCGTCGCCGCCGGCGACAAGGCCGCCGCCGAGAAGGCGCTGGGCACGGCGACCCGCAAGCTCGACAAGGCCGTGAGCAAGGGCGTCATCCACCAGAACCAGGCGGCCAACCGCAAGTCGGCGATCTCGAAGCAGGTCGCCGCTCTCTGAGTCCGCACGCGTGAAGGCCCGCCCCGCTCGGGGCGGGCCTTCGGCGTTTCGCGGGGCGCGGGCCCGGTCAGGCGCCGAACGGTGCGCGGGTGGCGATCACGGTCACCAGTCGCTCCAGCGCGAACACCGGGTCGCGCGAGGCGCCTTTGACCTCGGCATCCGCCCTCGCGGCGGCCTGGATCGCCATGCCGAGGGTCGCCTCGCTCCAGCCGGACAGATCGCGACGCGCCCGGTCGACCTGCCAATCCTTCATGCCCAGCCGCGCGGCCAGCGCCGCGGCGGGCTCCCGCACGCCTGCCACGCGCGCCATGGTGCGCAGCTTCGACGCGATCGCCGCCACCATCGGCACGGGATCGGAGCCCGAGTCGAGTGCATGGCGCAACGCGATCAGCGCCTCGCCGTAGCGGCCCGCGATCGCCGTGTCGGCCACGGCGAAGGCGGAGGTCTCGACTCGGCCGCCGTAGTAGCGCGTGACGAGCTGCTCGGTGACGTCGCCCGGTACGTCGGCGATCAACTGCTGGCACGCCGCCGCGAGTTCGGCCAGGTCGTCGGCGAACGCGTCGACCAGGGCGCGCAGCGCGGGCGCGGCGATGCGCGTGCCGGCCGCCTTGAACTCGCCTGAGGCGAAGTCGAACCGATCGGAGTCGCGCTTGAGTGCGGGGCATGCGACCTCGACCCCGCCGCCCTGGCCCGAGCGGATCGCGTCGAGCAGCTTCTTGCCCCGCACGCTCGCGCCCGTGTGCCGCAGCACGACCGTGGCACCCTCCTGCGGGTGCTCGAGGTAGCCGAGCATCTCGGCCAGGAAGGCGTCGGAACAGCGCTCCACGCCTGACACCCGCACCAGGCGCGGCTCGCCGAACAGCGACGGCGACGTCACCGCGAGCAGCGCGCCCGGCGCGTAGTCGTCGGCCCGCAGATCCGAGACCTCGAGCGTCGGGTCCTCCGCCTTCAGATAGTCGCGCAGCCCGGCGATCGCGCGTTCGGCGCACACTTCTTCCGGCCCGGAGACCAGCACCACGGGTGCCGGTTCCGCCGCCCGCCACGACAGTTGCCTGATGACGGACCGCCCCGTCGCGCCGCGGGCGGGACGTGCGGGAGCGGCCATTCCTCCACCCTAGCCGGGGCCGCCGACAGCGACGGGAGCGGGGTCGTCACGCTCGCGCCACAGCTGCACGCCGTCGGTCGACGCGGCGACGGCGATCAGCCCAGAGCGGTCGGTGCGGGCGATCACCGCACCGAGTGCGGCGAGGAACCGCAGCGTGGGTGCGCGCGGATGGCCGTAGCGATTGTGCGCACCCACCGACACCAGGGCCACCCCCGGTCGCAGCAGCGCATACAGCGCCGTGTGCTGATCGGCGCTGCCGTGGTGCGCCACTTTGACCACCGCATAGGGCGGGCGCAGGTCGGGCCCCGCCGCCAGTGCCGCCTGCGCGGCGGCGGGCAGATCTCCGAGGAACAGGGATGCCGGCACACCGCCGCCGCGGAACTCCACGGTGACGCTCGAGTCGTTGCCCGGCGCGAACGCCCGGTCGCCCGCGCGCGGCCACACCACCCGCCAGGCGGCATCCCCCACGGCGCCCGACATGCCGGTCGTCGCCGACACCAGGTGCGCGCCACCCTGCTGCAACCGGCGCAGCAGGGCGTCGTCGGCCGCGCCGTCGGTGGGTCCGTGCAGCACCACTGCGGTGCGCCCGATCACGGCCGCCGTGCCGCCCACGTGGTCGAGGTCGTAGTGCGTGAGCACGAGCAGATCGATCCGGTCGATCCCGAGCCGATCGAGGCACGCGCGCAGCGGCACCGCGTCGGGTCCGGTGTCCACCAGCGCGACCCGGCCCGCCGAGCGCACCAGCACGGCGTCGCCCTGACCGATATCGCAAGCGGCGATCGCCCAACCTGGCAGCACCGCGGACCCGCCGACCGGTCCGCGCAGCAGCGCGAATCCGCCGAGCACTCCGACGGTCGCGGCGACCACCGCGACGGCTAGCGCCTGCAGGATGCGGCGCCCGCGCCTGACCCGTGTGCGCCAGGTGATCAGCAGCACCAGCGCCGCGCCGAGCACGCACAGCGCGAGCGCGCCCGGCAGCCCGTCGAGCCAGGGAATCGACGCGGCGGGCAGGCCGGGCACGGTGAGCGCGACCTGGGCGATCCAGGTCGCAGGCACCCAGGCCAGTGCGGCGAGCGCGGCCGCCAGCCACGGCAGCACGCCTGCCGTGAGGCACGCGGCGAGCCCGATCACCGTCGCCAGCGGCGCCACCGGTTCGCACAGCAGATTGGCGAGCACGCCGTACACCGGCACCACCGGGGCGATCAGCACGAGCAGCGGCCCGCAGGCCAGTTGTGCCGACAGCGGCACCGCGAGCGCCAGCGCGAGCGGTCGCGGCATCCACCGCGCCATCGACCTGGCCAGCGGCGGCGCCAGCACCAGCAGCCCGGCCGTCGCCGCCGCCGACAGGGCGAACCCGAGCGAGGTCGCCAGCCACGGATCCGCGCACAGCAGCAGCGCGACGGCGGCGCTCAGCGTCGACAGACCCGCCGGAGTGCGCCCCAGGAGCAGTGCGAGCATGGCGATGGCCGCCATCGCCGCGGCCCGCACCACGCTCGGCTCGGGGGTCACCAGCACCACGAAGCCGCCCAGTGCGGCCAGTGCCGCTGCGATGCGCACAGCGCGCGGCGCCCGGCACAGCGCTGCCAGCGCGAACACGAGACCCACCACCACCGCGCAGTTCGCGCCCGACACGGCAGTGAGGTGGCTCAGGCTCGCGCTCTTCATGGCGGCGTCGAGCTCGGCGGACACCGCCCGGGTGTCGCCCACCGCGAGGCCGGGCAGCAGTGCCGCGCCAGGCCCCGGCAGTGCCGCCGCCAGGCGCACGAACGCGGAGCGCAGCGCACTCGCCACGGCGAACACTCCCCCGGGTGCGGCCTGCACCCGCGGCGCTGCGGCGCGCACGCGCAGCACGGCACGCCGGCCGGGGTCACCGGGGCTCGCCGTGCCCTGTACCACGATCCGCGACCCGAGGTCGAGCACGGCACCCGTCGGCACGTCGGCCGCGGCGACCTCGACGGTCACCGGAACGGCGCCTGCGAGCACCCGGTCGCCCGCGGCGATGCGCACGGCATCAGCGTCGAAGCGCAGCGCGCCCGCTGGCGTCGCGGCGACCTTGGATGCCACCGTCGCTTCCAGTTGCAGCGACCGGCCGCCCGCGGCCAGCGCGACGGCCTCGGCGCGGCTGGGCACGCTCAGCGCCACCTGCGCCGCGCACGCGCCCGCGATGGCCAGCGCGACGGCGCACGCGGCTGCCACCGAACCGACCCGCGCCGCCGACCGCCAGCGCCACGCGCCGAGCACCGCCGCCGCCGCGAGCACTCCCGCGCCCGCGGCCAGCCACCACGCGAACGGCGGCAGCAGCACCGCTGCCATGGCCACAGCCCAGGCGCAGACCGCCGCCGGCAGCAGCGGCGCCCTCATACCGTCACCAGGGTGCGCAGCGATTGCAGCAACTTGTCGCCGATGCCCGGCACCGCCCGTAGGTCGTCCACGCTGGTGAACCGCCCGTTGGCGGTGCGCCAGTCGACGATGCGCTGCGCGAGCGCGGGGCCGATGCGCGGCAGCGTGTCGAGCTCGGCGACGGTGGCCGTGTTCAGGTTGATCCGGGCGTCTGCCGGCGCCGTGCCGCCGCCCGGCGCTGCGGCGACGGTGTGCGAGGGCACGCTCAGCTGCTCGCCGTCGGTCAGCGGCCGGGCGAGGTTCAGTGCGTCGCGGGCGGCATCCGCGGCGAACCCGCCCGCGGCGGCGATGGCGTCGACCACCCGGTCGCCCCCGTGCAGCCGGTAGATGCCAGGCGACGCCACCGCGCCCGCCACATGCACGACGACGACCGCCGGGTCGGCGCGGGCGGGTGCGGTGCTCGTGGCGACGGTCTGCACGGGGGCGGATGCTGCGCGCACGAAGCCCACCCCGACGGTGGCACCGAGCGCCAGCAC
>CAYLMS010000058.1:0-7845 GCA_964384455.1 uncultured Microbacterium sp.
CAACGAATTGACCCACGCCCAGCCCGTCCAGCCAGTCCAGCGCCTTGCTCCTGCGCCGCGCCGCATCCATGCCCCACATCTTGAGGCCAAATTCAACGTGCTCCCGGGCGTTGAGAAACGGGAACAGCGCGAGTGATTGCCACACCATCGGCGTATCGCGCTCATGCGGTTTCACATCGTTCATCACCCGGCCTTCGAAACGGATTTCGCCGCCGGTCGGCGCTTCAAGGCCCGCCAGCATGCGCAGCGTCGTCGTCTTGCCGCAGCCTGACGGGCCGAGCAGTGAGATGAACTCGCCCGGTTCGATGCGCAGCGACAGGTCGTCGACGGCGAGCTGGTCGCCGTAGTGCTTCGTGATGCGATCGATGATCACGCTGCCACGGGTATCGGGCGCCGCCGGCGCGTCCACCGTCGCGGTCATGGCTGCTGCTGCCACGGCTCACCTCCGAGATCGGGCATCCTTGTCGTTCGGACGATTCAAGCCTGGACGGCCGTCGCCCGCAATTCGAATATCGCGCCTTCGGACGAACCCGCCCCCGCCGCCGCCGGCCCGGACGGTCCGTGCGGCCCGCGCCTGACGCGTCCACCGTGTCCCACTTTCTCTGCTGGGTGTCCCACTTTCTCGGCTTCAGGAGGCTCCTATCCCGAGAAAGTGGGACACGGTGGGCGGTGGAGCTGGCAGGGGCGCAGCGGGAGGGCGGGAGGGGTGGCTAGCCTGAAGGCGTGCGCACTCTCAGTCGCGACGAGGCCCGGCGGGTCGTCGTGCGGGCGCAGTTGCTGGATGCCGCGCGCCCCGGCGACGTGGTCGAGGTCGCCGAGCAGCTCGGCTACGTGAAGATCGACCCCACGGCGACCATCGCCCCGTGCGAGCAGACCACGCTGTGGTCGCGGATCGGCTGGTCGTACGAGCCGGGGCAGCTGCGCAAGGCGGCCGAGCTCGACCGGCTGCTGTTCGAATTCGACGGCTGCTTCCGCCCGATCAGCCTGCTGCCCCTGATGCTCCCGACGATGCGCAGCTGGCCGCAGCGGGCGAGCAGCCGACAGTGGCTGGAGGCGAACGCACGGTTCCGCGCCGAGGTGCTCGCGAGGCTGCGCGCCGACGGCCCGCTGCGCGCCGCGCAGATCGCCGACACCGCGCAGGTGGAACGGGTCGTGACACCGGGCTGGTACGGCTCGAGCCAGGTGCCGCACATGCTCGACTTCCTGCATCGGCAGGGCGAGGTGGCCGTCGCGGGCCGGGAGGGCAGGCATCGGATCTGGGATCTGGCCGAGCGGGTGTACCCGCGGGAGCTGCCCGATCACGACCCCGAGGAGGCCGCACGGCTGCTCGACGAGCGCCGGCTGCAGGCGGCGGGGATGGCGAAGGAGCGTTCGCCGTGGACGCGGGTCGGCGCGGCGGGCGAGCCGGTGCGCGTGGAGGGCAGCGCCTGGCGGTACCGCATCGACCCGGCGGCGCTCGCGGCGCTCGACGAGGGGCAGGATGCCGGCGGCCGCGCCGCCGTGCTCAATCCGTACGACAGCATCCTGTTCGACCGTCCGCGACTGAAGGAGCTGTTCGACTTCGACTTCGTGCTCGAGCAGTTCAAGCCGAAGGCGCAGCGCCGCTACGGCTACTTCGCGCACCCGATCCTGGTGGGCGACCGGTTCGTGGGGCTGCTCGACGCCGCGCTCGACAAGAGTGGCGAAGTGCTGCAGGTCGCCGCCGTGCACGAGCTAGTGCCGCTCGAACCCGAGGAGCGCGAAATGGTGCACGCCGAGATCGAGGCGCTGGCGCAGTGGCTCTCGGTGGGGATCGCCGGACTCGGCTGACGCTCCGGGTGCAGCCGCCGTTGCCGCGCGGGCGGCGCTGCCCGGGTGCGGCGGTGTGCCCGGGCGCAGCCCGCGACCGGCCAGACTGGAGGCATGACCCCCGATTCCGGCATCCTCGCCCCCGCCCGTCGCCGTCTGCTCGACCTGCCGCTGTACGGGCACCTCGGCACGGTGCGACCCGACGGCAGCGTGCAGGTCAATCCCATGTGGTTCGAGTTCGACGGCGAGCACGTGCGCTTCACCCACACGACCTACCGTCAGAAGTACCGCAATCTGCAGCGCAACCCCGCCATGGCGCTGTCGATCCTCGACCCGGACAGCCCGTTCCACTATCTGGAGGTCGCGGGTCGGCTCGTCGAGGTGATCCCCGACCCGGAGGGTGCGTTCTACGTGCGGCTGCAGAACCGGTACGGCAACCCCAGCACCACCCCGCCGCCCGACAAGGCCGACCGCGTCATCCTGGTGATGTCGATCGAGCGCACGACCGGCCAGTAGCGCCTCACCCGGCGGCGATCGGATGCAGCGGGATGCCGTGACGCAGCGCCGCCGCGTTCAGGTCGTGGTCGAACGACAAGAACTGCGTCACCACGTCTGCGAGCACGACCGCCGTGCCCAGGTGCAGCGCAGCGAGGCTGCGCAGACCGGAGCGGATGTCGATGGCGCGCTGCGCGACGACGTCGCTCAGCGACGCGAGTGCCACCCGATTCACCAGCGCGCGCACATCGGTCGCGGCCAGTCCGCGGCGCTCGGCGACTGCGTGCAACTCGACCGCCAGCAGGCGGGATGAGACGAGCGGGGCACCCACCGCGAACAGGTCGTGGATCGCGTCGGACTCGCGTTCGCGCAGCAGCGCCTTCGCGGCCGCCGAGGTGTCGAGATAGATCATCCGCGGTCGGCGCGCAGGTCATCGAGGATGGCAGCGACCGACTCCTCGGCATCCACGGGGTGAAACGGAAGCGGCCCGCGTGCCGACGCTGGCGTGACAGTGCCGGCAGCGACCAGCTCCTCCCACCGCGAGGCAGGCGGCGGTGTCAGGGCGGCTACCGCGTGGCCGCGGTCGGTGATCACGAGATGCTCACCGGAAGCGGCACGGGCAAGCACCTTCGCCGTCTGCTGGTTGAGTTCTGTGCGCGTCACCCGTGCCATAGGCTCGATTCTAGCGCGAATGTAGTAGAATTAGTAGTTTCTGCCATCACCTCTGGCAGCTGGGGCACCAGAACACGACGCGTTGCCTGGTCGGGTCGGCGCCGAGCGTCATGGACTCCACAAGGGTGCCGCATCGACGGCACGGCTGCCGTGCACGCCCGTACACCCAGGTCGTGCGCCCGGCGCGCGAATCGCCGGTGAACGTCCGCCGCGGGCGGGCGAGGTTGGCGCGCATGACTCGGGCGCCGAGGTCGACCAGCGCCGCAGCATCCACGTGCGTCGCCGGGGTCGTCGGCAGGATGCCGCGCAGGAACAGCAGCTCGCTCGCGTACTCGTTGCCGAAGCCGGCCACGGTGCGCTGATCCTGCAGCGCCACGTGCACGCTGCGCGGGTCGGTGCGCAGCCGCGCAACCGCGACGTCGGGGTCCCAGTCGTCCGACAGCGGATCCGGCCCGAGGTGGCCGACAAGCCGGGCTTCGTGAGCGGTCGGAAGCACCGCCACCCCGACGAGGTCGAATCCGACGGCGACGCATCCGCCGCTCGGGGCGTCGTCGACGCCCACGATCGCGCGTGCGGCATGGGCGGGGCCGCCGCGCCACTGCGCCGCCCGCTGCAGCACCCAGCGCCCCTCCAGCTGCAACTGCGAGTGCAGGGTGGCTGTGCCGATGCGCATCAGCAAGTGCTTGCCGCGGGCGGCGACCTCGTGCACCGGCTGCCCCCGCAGGTCGGCGGTGGCGCTAGCCGGCACCCGCACCTCGAAGCGCGTCACCATGCCCCCGGCCAGCGCCGACTGCAGCGCCGCCGCCGTGCGATGCACGGTGTCGCCCTCAGGCATCCGCTGCAGCCGGTCGGGGTGCGTGCTCGCGCCGCAGCGTGAGTCCCCGCGTCGACTCGGCGAACCCGGCCGCCCGAAGCGCCCGCCCTGTGGCCGTGCCGTACACGAAGGCGCCGTTGACCTGCTCCACCGTGAGCGTGTCGAGCCGGCGGGCGCGGGCTGTTGCAGTGAGGTCATGAGCCGCCGCGGCAAGCCGAGTCTCGTCGTCGGTGAACGCGAGCGCCGACTTGCCTCCCCGCTCGAGGTAGAGGGTCAGCTCCCCGTCGACGAGCACGACCAGCCCGCCCGCCTTGCGTCCCGGTCGATGTGCCACGCCGTCGAGCGGCGGCCAGGCCAGTGCCGCGCCGTAGGCGTTGGCGGGGTCGGTCGCGGCGAGGGTGATTGCGCGCAGCGGCGGCGGATCGCCCGTAGCGGCGAACTCGCGCAACCGGTCGACGGTGGCCGAGGCGGCGAACTGGGCAGCGCCCAGGGTCTCGATCAGGTAGCCGCGGCGACAGTGGCCGGCCTGCTCGAACCCTGCCAGCATGCGGTACGCCTGAGCGAAGCCGCCCGGCAGCTGCTCTGCCTGCACCGCACCGCGGGTGACCACGCCGTAGCGGTCGAGCAGCAGCCCGGCGGATGCCGTGGCCCGCCGTGCGGCGTCGGACTCAGGGTCGGGCAGCAACGACCAACGGCCACCGCCTGCGCCGGTGGGTCGGGCGGGCGCACGGCCGCTTGCGGTCAGCGGACTGCCGCGGTACAGCCGGGCGCGCGGGGTGCGCCGCACGGCGCGGTGCGCCTGAGATCCGCCCGCGAGCACGGCACGCACCGGCGCGAACGTGTCGTTCGTCACCCGTCCCGCCCAGGCGAGCCGCCACAGCGCGTCGAGCACCGACTGCTCGTTCTCGGCGTCGGCGAGGGCGACCAGCTGGCCGGAGAAATAGGCGCCGCCCGCCCCGAGCACGTGCACGAGCCGTGTCTGCAGCGCGTCGCCGGGTGGTTCGTCGAGCTCGAGATCGCGCGGCGGCAGGGTGAAGGGCGCCAGTTCTGCCGGATGCAGCGCCACCCAGCCGTCGCGGCCCGGCAGCGCACCGTGCCCCGACCAGAGCACCTCGCCGGTGGAGGTGAGCTCGTCGAGCATGGCCGGGGCGTAGTCGCGCACCCGGCCCGGCAGCACGAGCGACTCCCAGGCGCTGGCGGGGATGGGCACGCCGGCGAGCTGCTCGATGACGGCGGCTACCCCGTCGATGCCCTCGAGCGGACGGGTGAGGTGCTGCCATGCGGGCAGGAACCGGGCGTACGCCGACTGCGGCACCGGCTCGACGCTGCCGCGGATCGCCGCCAGCGACCGCAGCCGCAGCCGCCGCAGCACCTCGGCATCGCACCAGTCCGGCTCGTCGGGTAACCCGGTCTCTGAGCTTGTCGAAGGGCGGGCGGGTGCTTCGACGGGCTCAGCAACCGGGCCGGCAGGCTCAGCAACAGGGTGTACGGTCCCTGAGCCGAGGACGGTCCCTGAGCCGAGGACGGTCCCTGAGCCGAGAACGGTCCCTGAGCCGAGAACGGTCCCTGAGCCGAGAACGGTCCCTGAGCTTGTCGAAGGGCGGGCGGGTGCTTCGACGGGCTCAGCAACCGGGTGTGCAGGCTCAGCAACCGGGCCGGCAGGCTCAGCAACCGGGCCGCGCATCGAAGGCTCGGGCAGGAAATATCCCTCCACCACGCGTCCGGCCGCGCCGAGCCGCCGCAGCGTCTGCCGCGCGACGGCGACACCGATGCCGAACCTGGCGGCCACGACATCCGCCCGGAACGGGCCGTGGGTGCGCGCGTAGCGTGCCACCAGATCGGCGAGCGGGTCGGCGACCGGCTCCAGGAACGCGACCGGGATGCCGACCGGCAGCGCCGCGCCGAGCCCGTCGCGCAACCGGCCGGCGTCCTCGATGGCGGCGATGCGCGGGATCCCGGCGAGGGTCACGGCGATCGCCCGGCGCGAGGTGATCAGCTCATCGAGGTGCGCGCGCGCGACATCCACTGCCCCACCCGGCGCGCCGCTTGTCCCCCGCGCGGTGCCCACCTCTTCCTCGACCAGCCGATCGGCCACCTCCGCGGCATCCAGCGGGCCGAGCACCCTGAGCAGGTCGGCGACGCCCTCCACCCCGCGCGCGCGGCGCTGCGGATCGAGCCGCTGCAGCTCCCGCTCGTACTGCGCCAACACGTCGGGGTCGAGCAGCTCGCGCAGTTCCACCTTGCCCAGCAGTTCCGACAGCAGCGCAGGGTCGACCGACAGCGCGGCGGCCCGCCGCTCAGCCAGCGGCGAGTCGCCCTCGTACATGAATGCGCCGACATAACCGAACAGCAGGTCGCGGGCGAAGGGCGACGGCTGCGCGGGCGCCACCTCGACCAGCCGGATGCGGTGCTCGCCGATCCCGCGCGCCACGCGCAGCAGCGCGGGCAGGTCGTACACGTCCTGCAGCACCTCGCGGAGCGTCTCGAGGATGATCGGGAAGGTCGGATGCTCGCGCGCCACCTCCAGCAGCTGGGCAGCGCGCTGCCGCTGCTGCCAGAGCGGACTGCGACGGTGCGGGCTGGTGCGTGGCATCAGCAGCGCGCGCGCCGCGCACTCCCGAAAGCGCGACGCGAACAGCGCCGAACCGCCCACCTCCGCAGTGACCAGCTGCTCCAGTTCGTCTGGCTCGAACACGAACAGCTCGGCGCCCGGCGGCTCGGAATCGGCGTCGGGCACGCGCACGATGATGCCGTCGTCCGCGGCGACGGCGGAGCCGTCCACGCCCAGCCGCTCACGGATGCGCGCGTTCACCGCGAGCGCCCACGGCGCGTGCACGCTCATGCCGTACGGGGAATGCAAGATGATGCGCCAATCGCCCACCTCATCGCGACCGCGCTCGACGGTCAGGGAGCGGTCGGTGGGCAGGGTGCCTGTGGCCTCGCGCTGCTCGTCGAGATAGGCGAGCAGGTTGGCGCGTGCGCGATCGTCGAGTCCGACATCCATCAGCCGCTGCTGTGCGACGGCGGCAGGCGCCGCGGCCACCTCGCGGCTGAAGCGCCCGAGCGCCTCGCCCAGCTCGGCCGGCCGGCCCAGCCCGTCACCGTGCCAGAACGGCACCTTGCCGGGCTGGCCGTAGGCCGGCACCACGTTCACCCGGTCGTGCGTGATCTCGGCGATCCGCCAGCTGGTGGTGCCCAGCGTGAACACGTCGTTCACACGCGACTCGTACACCATCTCCTCATCGAGTTCGCCTACGCGGGCGTTGCGGGTCTCGCCCGCCACGAACACTCCGAACAGGCCGCGATCGGGGATGGTGCCGCCGCTCGTGACGGCGATCCGCTGCGCGCCGGGGCGGGCGGTCAGTGTGCCGGCGTCGCGGTCCCACACCAGTCGCGGGCGCAGTTCGGCGAAGCGGTCGGACGGATAGCGGCCGGCCAGCAGGTCGAGCGTCGCCTCAAAGGCGGAGCGGGGGAGGGTGCGGAACGGCGCGCTGCGGCGCACCGTGTCGAACCATTCCTCGACCGCCAGCGGGCCGAGCGCGCAGGCGGCCACCGTCTGCTGGGCGAGGATGTCGAGCGGATTGCTCGGCACGCTGATCGCCTCGATCTGCCCCGACAGCATCCGTTCGGTGACGATCGCCGTGTGCAGCACATCGCTGCGGTGCTTGGGGAACAGCGCGGCTCGGCTGATCTCGCCGACCTGGTGGCCTGCGCGGCCCACCCGCTGCAGTCCGGATGCCGCCGAGGGCGGGGCCTCGACCTGGATCACGAGGTCGACGGCGCCCATGTCGATGCCCAATTCCAGGCTGCTGGTGGCGACGACGCAGCGCAGCATCCCGGACTTCAGCTCCTCCTCCACGAGCGCCCGCTGCTCCTTCGACACCGAACCGTGGTGGGCCTTGGCCAGCGCGGGCGGTGCACCCGCGGTCGCGCCCGCCTGCGCCATCATCGCGGCTGGTGGGGCTTGCGCCGGGCGCCGGCGTGCTTCGGCAGGCTCAGCAACCTGGCGGGTGCCCTCAGCCCTCCCCGGTCCCTGAGCCTGACCCGGTCCCTGAGCCTGTCGAAGGGTCCGCTCC
>CAYLMS010000059.1:0-7772 GCA_964384455.1 uncultured Microbacterium sp.
GCTCGTGGCCGGCGAGCGTCGCGGCGCTGTGGCGTCGGTCGATGCGGTTCCGCACTGTCGCCGTCACGCTGGTGCTCACGTCGCTCGCGATCGTGGTGGCGGGGGTCTGGATGGCGCTGGCGATCCAGAACGACCTGTTCGCGTCGCGCCGCGACCAGGTGCTCGCCGACGCGAGCCGCGCCACCGCGTTCGCGCAGCGCACGCTCGACTCGGCCAACGTGTCGGGCGACGCGCTCGGCCCGCAGCGGCTGATGGCCGGGGTGCGCACGGATCTTGCGAGGCAGTCCTCGAGCGACCTGATCGCCGGCTTCCGCATCGACACGGCCCCTTCGTCCACCGCCCCGCAGGATTTCAGCTCGCCCGGGTTCAGCTCGACGCTCATCTCGGCTGACCTGCGCACGCGCGTGCGCGCCGGCTCCGACCGGCAGTGGTGGCAGTCGGTCGCGCTGCCGGGGCCTGGCGGCGCGAAGGTGGCCGGCATCGTGGTGGGCCAGCAGTTGATCGTGCCGGATGCCGGCGCCTACGAGCTGTACCTCGCCTACGACCTGTCGTCCGACGACAAGACCCTGCAGTTCGTGCAGCGCACGCTATGGGTGGCCGGGCTCGTGCTGCTGGTGCTGATCGCGGCGATCGCGTGGTTCGTCGTGCGCCTGGTGGCGGCGCCCATCGGCGCGGCCGCCGACACGAGTGCGCGCCTGGCGGCGGGCGACCTGGGCGTGCGGCTGCCGGTGCGCGGCGAGGACGAGCTGGCCACGCTCGGCCGCTCGTTCAACGCGATGGCCGACAGCATCCAGGCGCAGATCACGCAACTGGCAGAGCTGTCACTGGTGCAGCAGCGGTTCGTGTCGGATGTCTCGCACGAGCTGCGCACGCCGCTGACCACGATCCGGCTCGCCGCCGACATGATCAACGACCGGCGCGACGACTTCGACGCAGCCACCGCGCGCGCCGCCGAACTGCTGCACACGCAGGTGCAGCGCTTCGAGTCGCTGCTCACCGATCTGCTGGAGATCAGCCGCTACGACGCCGGCTCGGTGCAGCTCGAGCTGGAGCCGACCAGTCTCACCCACCTCGCCGAGGACGTCATCGAGCAGATGGGTCAGCTCGCCGAGCAGCACGGCTCGGACGTGCGCCTGGTGGCCCCTGGCGGCTACTCGCCGGTCGACCTCGACCCGCGCCGGGTGCGCCGCATCGTGCGCAACCTGCTGGGCAACGCGATCGAGCACGGCGAGGGCCGGCCCATCGTGGTGACCGTCGACAGCGACCAGCAGGCCGTCGCGATCGGCGTGCGCGACTTCGGGCTCGGCATGGACCCGGCCGACGCGGAGCGCGTGTTCGACAGGTTCTGGCGTGCCGATCCGTCGCGCCGGCGCACCATCGGCGGCAGCGGGCTCGGCCTGTCGATCGCGCTGGGCGACGCCCGGCTGCACGGCGGGACGCTGGCCGTGTGGTCGCATCCCGGGCGGGGCACCAACTTCGTGCTCACCCTGCCGCGCCGCCCCGGCGTGCGCGTGGGCGAGTCGCCGATCGCGCTGGAACCCGGGGCCGCGGCATCGCTCGACGACCTCGGGCTCACCCAGCCGATCCGCACGCACGAGGGCGGGGGCGAGCGATGAGACGCATGCTGGTCGCCGCCTGCGCCTGTCTGGCCGCCGCGCTGGTGCTGTCGGCGTGCGTCGCCCTGCCCACCTCGGGGCCGGTGACCGCTGGCAACGAGGCGGGCTTCGTGGGCACCGCGCCCGACGTGCAGTTCATCCCGCTCGGGCCGCAGAAGGGCGCGTCGCCCAAGCAGATCGTGCAGGGCTTCATCGCCGCCGCCACCAGCCCCGACGGCGACTGGGCGATCGCCAGGCAATTCCTGACCCCGGCCGCGCGGCGCACCTGGAACCCCGAGGCCGGAGTGACGATCGACGACTTCGTCGACCGCACCTACACGAGCGTCGGCGACACCTCGGTGACCCTCAGCCTCACCCAGACGGCCTCGGTCGACGCCACCGGCGCCTACAGCTCGACGGATGCCGCGCCCAGCCCGCTGCCGTTCACCCTGGCGAAGGGGTCCGACGGCCAGTGGCGCATCGCGAAGGCGCCTGACGGGATCGTGCTGGACAGCGATTCGTTCGCCGACGTGTTCACCGCGTACTCCGTGATGTACTTCGACCCGACCTGGACGTATCTGGTGCCCGACGTGCGCTGGTTCGCCCTGAACCCGGTGACCCGTATCGCCCAGGCCGTCGCCACCGCACCCGCGTCGTGGCTGGCGGGGGCGGTGGTGACCGCGTTCCCCGACGAGGTGAAGGCGCCGCCCAGCGTGCCGGTGGTCGACGGGCAGGCTCAGGTGGAGCTCGGCTCGAAGGCGTCGGGGCAGACGGCCACGGTGCTCGACCGCATGCAGGCGCAGCTGGAGGCGAGTCTCGCCACGGCGGGGGTCACCGCGGTGGCGATGACCGCGAACGGCGTCGACCTCGGCGCGGCCGCCGTGCGCACCCGCACGGCGCGGGTCGACTCGCGGGCGCTGGTCGACGGCACGGCCGGGTTCGGCTTCCTCACCGGCACGGGCATCGAGCCGATCGTGGGGCTGAGCACGGCGCTCGCGGCGCTCGCGCCGCAGGCGCCCACCGCCATCGAGGTGTCGCCTGATCGTGACATCGCCGCCGTGCGCTACGCGTCGGGGCAGGTGGCGCGGGTGAGGGCGTCGGACGGTCGGGCGCAGGTGCTCGACCAGCGACCGGGGCTGATCGCGCCGACCGTCGACTCGCTGGGCTACGTGTGGAGCGTGCCCGCCGCCCATCCCGCCGATGTGGTGGCCTACGCCGCCGACGGCCGTGCCGTCGCAGTGGGCGGCGCGTGGCCGGCGGCATCCGCCATCACCGCCATGCAGCTCTCCCGCGACGGCACCCGCATGGTGGCGCTCGTGGCGTCGGGTGCGCAGGCGGAGGTGTGGGTGTCGGGCGTGGTGCGCGACGCCAGCGGCATGCCGACGAGGCTCGGCACCCCGCTGCCGCTGGCCACCGTCGCCGACACCGGCGTCGATGTCGCCTGGCTCGACGACTCCACCGTGGGGGTGCTGGTGCGGTCAGGGTCGGAGATGACGCTGCTGCGCCAGCAGGTCGGCGGCGTCGGGGTGCGCAGCAGCGCACCCGCCGGGGTGACGACGATCGTGGGCGGCGCGCAGTCGGCCGCGCCGTGGCTGCGGGCGGTCGACGGCACGCTGTTCGTGCGGCGCGGCACCACGTGGCAGCAGGCGGCGCAGGGGGTGCGGGTGCTCGCCACGCAGCAGGGCGCGCCGCAGTAGGCCGTCCGCTCCTGCACAGCTCGCCCGCACCGGACGCAAGCTGTGCACAGTCGCCCGGCGCGCGCCCGGCTGCGGGATGCTGCGGGGATGGCTGCCGGCATGGTGCGCGACGCGCTGCGCGACGCGCTGGCGCTCGCGCTGCCGGTGGCCTGCTGCGGCTGCGGCGGGCACGGCCGCGCGCTGTGCCCCGAGTGCGCCGAGGCGCTGCGGCCCGAGCCCGCCCGGCGCGTCGTCGACGGTCTCGTCGCGCACAGTGGGCTCGTGTACGAGGGCGTGCCGGCCGCCGCGCTGCGCGCGCTCAAAGAGCAGGGGCGCACCTCTCTGGCGCGCGAGCTGGCGCCGGCGCTGCGCGCAGCACTGACGGCCGTGGCCGCGGAGGCGGGCGGCGGGCTGGTGGCGGTGCCGGTGCCGTCGTCGGCCGCGGCGGCACGCCGGCGCGGATTCGCCGTGGTCGAGCTGCTGGCGCGTCGGGCGGGCGTGGCGCCGGCTCGGCTCTTGCGCGCCGCGCGCGGCACGGCCGATCAGCGCGGGCTCTCCCGCGATGACCGCAGCCGCAATGTGGCAGGCAGCCTCTGCGCGCGCCGCGCTGCGGGCCTACGGGTGGTGATCGTCGACGATGTGGTCACCACGGGAGCCACGCTGCGCGAGGCGCGGCGCGCGCTCACGGCCGCTGGAGCCTGCGTTGTGGGCGCCGCAGCGGTGGCCGCCACGCCGCTGCGCGGCACCGCATCGCAGAACGCGGCAGGTCGTAGGTGACAGTTGCGCTCCGCGCGGCTACGGTGGGGTGCACCAGGCGACCGATGGTCCGCCCTTTGACCGGGAGGACCGGACAAGGAGGGCAATGATGGATACCAGCATCGTCGGCGTGGGGGTGGGCATCTCCGACCGGTTCCGGTCGGTCGTGGAGGACAAGGCCGCCCGCCTCGAGCATTTCGCTCCGCGGGCACAGCGGCTGGACGTCAAGGTCACCCACCGCACGTACCGCGGCGGCCGGGTCGCCGACGAGTCGGTGGAGCTCACCCTGATCGGCAAGGGCCCGGTGGTGCGCGCCGAGGCGAGCGACCCCGACAAGTTCGCGGCGCTCGAGGCGGCCGGCGACAAGCTCGCCGAGCAGCTGCGCCGCGCCAAGGGCCGACGCGTCGACGGACGCACCAGCGTGCGCGGCGCGCACTTCGACAAGAGCGGCGGTGCGCTCAGCGGCATCGACCTGCAGCCGGCATCCGTCGACACGCTCACCGCGGTGCGCACCGGCGCCGTGCCGGTGGTGCCGGCCGATGAGGAGGAGGCCGACTACACGCCCGTGGTGATCCGGTCGAAGCAGTTCGATGCGGAATGGATGACGGTCGAGGATGCCGTCGACCGCATGGAGCTGGTCGGGCACGACTTCTTCCTGTTCATCGACGCCCGCAGCGACCACCCCAGCGTCGTGTACCGCCGGCGGGGCTGGGACTACGGCGTGATCGCGCTGAGCGCCGCCGCACCGCCCGTCGTGGCCGTCGGCTCATAGGCCGCAGCGGGGGCGCGGGCGGTCCAGGGGGACGGCCGCCCGCGCTCTGCGCCGCTACGCGGCGTGACGGATCAGGATGCGCCAGCGCTCCGGTCCGCGGTCGAGATAGGTGGTGCTGAAGCGGTCGCCGTGCCTGGCCTGGAGCTGGCCGAGCAGGGGCACGGGATCGTGCGTGGCCGACACGATGAGGCCGGAGCCCGCGCGCAGCGATTCGATCGCGCCGAAGATCGAGGCGTGCCGGATGGCGTGCGGGATGGTCTGCACGTCGAGCTCGGGCAATTCCTCGTCGAGCTCGCCGCAGGTGCACCCCGCGGTGGGGTTCTGGTCCTCGGCCTCGTCGCGCGACCGGTGGATCTCGATGCCTGACATGTCACTCCCGTCTGCTGTGGCTCGAACGCCGGGTTCAGTTTATTACACTGGATTCCGTGGAAAAACCCTCCGGGCCCCGACGCACCGCATCGACCGGACGCCGGCACTCCTCGACCAGGGAGCAGTTGCTGCGCATGGTCGAGGCGCAGGCCGCACCGGTGTCGACCGCGGCGCTCGCGGCGGCCGCCGGGCTGCACGAGAACACCGTGCGCGAGCACCTCGACCGGCTGCACGCCGACGGCTATGTGCATCGCGACCGGTCGCCCAGCAGCGGCCGCGGACGCCCTGCCTGGCTGTGGCGGGCGGCGACGCAGGACGAGGTGGCGCCCTACGCGCACCTCGCCGGAGTGCTGGCAGGCACCCTCGCCCGCACCGCCGCCGATCCGCCAGCAGAGGCGCGCAAGGCGGGCAGGGAGTGGGGGGCGCGGCTGGCCGCGCAGCCCGCCGGCCGGGAGGCCGCCGACCCGCGCGCCACGGTGGTCGCCGTCATGGACGCGCAGGGCTTCGCCCCCGACGACACCGGCGACGCCGTGCTGCTGCACCGCTGCCCGCTGATCGAGGCGGCGGCGCAGCATCCCGACATCGTGTGCGCCGTGCACCTGGGCATGATCGACGGCGTGCTGGCCGCCGCAGGCGCCCACGCCGACGCGCGCCTGCTGCCGTTCAGCGCCCCGGGCGTGTGCACGCTGCACCTGGGAGCCGTGCGGTGAGCGCCGGTGCCGGGCGGGCGACCGGCCCCGCCGCGACCCGCCGTGCGCCGTCGTGGCGGCTGGTGTGGCTGCTGCCGGCGGGGCTCGCACTGCTGGCCGGGCTCGATGCGGGACTGCTGCTGCTGTCACTGCCCGCACCGGTGACCACGGCACGACTGCCCGAGGTGCACGGCATGCTGCTGGTGCTCGGCTTCGTCGGCACCCTGATCGCGCTGGAGCGGGCCACGGCGCTCGCGCGCTGGTACGGCTACGCGGCGCCCGCGCTGCTGGGCGCGGGCGGCATCCTGCTGGTGGCGGACCCCGTGCCGCTGCCGGTGGCGCAGGGCGTGCTGGTGGCGGGCGCCGCCGCATTCACCCTGCTGTATCTGCCGCTGTGGCGCCGCCAGCACGATGCGGCGCTGCTCGTGCAGCTGCTGGCCGCAGGTCTCGCCTGCGCGGCGGCGGTGCTGTGGCTCGGTGGCCTGCCGATGGAGCGCGTGCTCGGCTGGCTGATCGGCTTCGTCGTGCTCACCATCGCGGCGGAGCGGGTGGAGCTGGCGCGAATCACGATGGGCGCGGCCGCCGGCGGTCGGCTGCTCGTGCATGCCTGGAGCATCGTGCTGGCCCTGCTCGTGGCGCTCGCGCTGCCCGAGGCGGGGGCCGTGCTGCTGGGTGCGGGCCTGCTGGCGCTCGCGGCCTGGCTCGTCGTGCACGACATCGCCCGCCGCACCGTGCGCGCGCACGGGGTGACGCGGTACATGGCCGCCAGCATCCTGTGCGGCTATGTGTGGCTCGTGGTCGCCGCGGTGGCGCTGCTGTTCGGCGCGCCGGCCGGGCGGGGCGCCTACGACGCGGTGGTGCATGCCGTATTCCTGGGCTACACGATGTCGATGATCATGGCACATGCCACCAGCATCCTGCCCGCCGTGCTGCGCATCGCGTTGCCGTACCGGGCCGCATTCTGGGTGCCGGTGGTGCTGCTGCAGGTGGCGCTGGTCGTGCGGCTGTGGCTCGGCGACGGGCTCGGGATGCCGTGGGCCTGGCAGGCCGGGGGAGTGCTCGGCGTGGCGGCGCTGCTGCTGTTCGTGCTCACCGCCGTGACCAGCGCCGCCCTGGGCACCACCGTCCGCGCCCCACGGGTGCGGCAACCCGAAGGAGCAGTCGAGTGAGCGAGCGAACCAGCAGCGCCGAGCGCAAGGCCCCCGGCCGCGGCTTCTGGGCGCTGCGCGACCTGCCGACGCTGGCCTGGCTCGTGCTGGTGGCCGTCGCCGTGCTGATCCACCGCAGCCTGCCGGTGGCCGGCTGGCTGATGATCCACCTGCTGCTGCTTGGCGCCGCCACGCACGCGATCCTCGTGTGGAGCCAGTACTTCTCGTTCGCCCTGCTGCGTAGCGCGCCCTCGGTGGCCGAGCGGCGGCGGCAGAGCTGGCGGCTGGGCCTGAGCAACGGCGGGGCCGCGCTGGTGGTCGCGGGAGTGGTGTCGCAGGTGTGGCCGCTGACGCTCGTCGGTGCCGCGTCGCTGATCGTCGCGGTCATCTGGCACGGCGCGAGCCTGGTGGCACGGCTGCGCGGCAGCCTGCCGGGGCGGTTCGGCCGCACCATCCGCTACTACATCGCCGCGTCGGCGTTCCTGCCGGTGGGGGCGGCGCTGGGCGCATGGCTGGCCCGGGACGGCGGGGCCGACTCGCTGGTGCTCGCGCACGCGCTGCTCAACCTGCTCGGCTGGATCGGGCTCACGGTGGCGGGCACGGTGGTGACGCTGTGGCCGACGATCCTGCGCACCCGGGCGGATGCCGCGGCGGCGCCGGGTGCGGCACGTGCGCTGCCCGTGCTCGCGGCGGGGGTCGTGACGGCGGCGGCGGGTGCTGCCGCCGGCTGGCCGATCGTGCTCGCGGCGGGACTCGCCTGCTACGCC
>CAYLMS010000060.1:0-7762 GCA_964384455.1 uncultured Microbacterium sp.
CGGGTACGGTGCGGCGGTCGCGCGAGTGAGCCCGACGGCGACGGCCGACCAGATCGACACGATCAAGCACTCGCTGTCCGAGAAGGGGTTCAGCGGACAGACGGTCGCCGACCAGCTCGGCGTGTTCACCGCGGTGATCGGCGGCATCACCGGGGTGCTCAACGCGTTCGCTGTCATCGCGCTGATCGCGGCCGGCTTCGGCATCATCAACACCCTGCTGATGAGCGTGCAGGAGCGCACCCGCGAGATCGGGCTGATGAAGGCGATGGGCATGGGCGGTGGCCGCATCTACACGCTGTTCAGCCTCGAAGCGGTGTTCATCGGGTTCCTGGGCAGCGCCATCGGCGCGGCGGTCGGGATCGCGCTGGGCGTGCCGGCCAGTGCCGCCCTGGCACGCTCGGTGCTGTCGGGCCTGCCGGGGCTGCACGTGCTGCAGTTCACCCCAGGGTCGGTGGCCACGATCATCGTCGTGGTGATGGCGATCGCGTTCCTGGCGGGCACCCTGCCGGCACGCCGGGCGGCACGGCTCGATCCGATCGAGGCGCTGCGTTCGGAGTGAGCGCCATCCCATCACCTGGGCCCTGCGACGGATCAGGTCGATCAGAGCCACGACGGCGCGACCAGGATTGATCGAAGGCGACGAGGCCACGTCTCGATGCGGCGGTCGGCCCCCTCCCATTCCTCGCTCGTGCTGCGCAGACCAGGCGCGCGTAGCTGTGCGGGGCTCGGTCGTCAGCGCTCAGGCGTCGCCGCCCAGCGCTTCAGCAAGCCGGTCGAGCGCGGGCCGCTGACCCGCCACGAGCCGGTCGCGCGCGTCGGGTAGCGGCATCCACTCGACCCGGTCGACCTCCGGAAACCGCCGGATGCTGCCCGAGCGCGGCGGCCACTCCAATGCGAACTCGCCGAACACCGCGCCGGACGCATCGAACGCGTCGCCGTCGGCGGCGAACACCGCGACGCGCTTGCCCGAGGAGTACGCGAACTCGCCCAGGTCGACGTAGTCGGCGTCGGGCGGGTCGAGGCCGAGCTCTTCACCAAACTCGCGCCGCGCGGCATGAAACGCGCTCTCGCGCTCGGGGTCGTACTCGCCCTTCGGGATCGACCACGCGCCGGCGTCTTTGCGCGCCCAGAACGGGCCGCCCATGTGGGCGATCAGCACCTCGGTGCCGGCATTCCGCGTGCGGTGCAGCAGGATGCCGGCGCTGCGATTCATGCCGGCCGCGTCGTGGGCGACACGTCGTAGGTCTTGCCGGGATCGCGCACCACCACGTCGCCGAGCGCGGCGTCGATCGCGGCCATCGCGTCGGCGTCGAGGCGCACACCCGAGGCGGCGACGTTCGACGCGATCTGGTCGGGTCGGGATGCCCCCACCAGCGCCGCGGCCACGTTGGGGTTCTGCAGCACCCAGGCGATCGCCAGCTGGGGCAGGCTCAGCCCGGCCTCATCGGCGATCGGCCGCAGCCGCTGCACGGCCTCGAGCACGTCGTCACGCAGGAAGCGCTGGATGAAGTGCGAGCCGCCGTGATCGTCGGTCGCGCGGGAGCCCGCGGGCACCGGCTGGCCGGGCAGGTACTTGCCGCTGAGCACGCCCTGCGCCATCGGCGACCACACGATCTGCGACATGCCCAGCTCTTCGGCGGCGGGCACCACCTTGTCTTCGATCACGCGCCACAGCATGGAGTACTGCGGCTGGTTGGAGATGAAGGGCACCTTGAGCTCTTTCGCGAGCGCGGCGCCGTCGCGCAGCTGCTCGGCGGTCCATTCGCTCACGCCGATATAGAGCGCCTTGCCCTGGCGCACGATGTCGGCGAAGGCGAGGAAGGTCTCCTCCAGCGGCGTCTCGTAGTCGAAGCGGTGGGCTTGGTAGAGGTCGACGTAGTCGGTGCCCAGGCGCCGCAGCGAGCCGTGGATGCCGTCGAAGATGTGCTTGCGCGAGAGGCCGCAGTCGTTCGGGCCCTTCGGGCCGATGGGCCAGTAGACCTTGGTGAGGATCTCGAGGCCTTCGCGGCGCTGGCCGGCGAGCGCCTTGCCCAGCACCGTCTCGGCGGCGGTGTTGGCATAGACGTCGGCGGTGTCGAACGTCGTGATGCCGGCATCCAGCGCAGCGTGCACCGTTGCGGTGGCGGCGGCGTCGTCGACCTGCGAGCCGTGGGTGAGCCAGTTGCCGTAGGTGATCTCGCTGACCTTGAGACCGCTGTTGCCGAGGTATCGGTAGTTGACCATGGGTTCCACGGTAGTCGGCATTCGCCGCTCTGCCGGCTGGTGCAGATTTAACGGCTGTTGTTGAAATTGCACGATGGATCGTGCCTCTGGCATTCCGCGTCGGCTTCGCAAGGCGGTCTGATCGGGTTACCGCAAGGCGAGGCGCGCGGCGGGCCGCACAGCGTCGATCGATGCGGCTGCTGCTCCTCGACGCCTGCGGCGAGCGGGGCCTGCGGGCATGATGATGTCGCTGCGGGAATGCGGCGGCATCCGGGCGATCAGTCCTCGCTGGAGTGCAGTCCGCGATGGGCGCAGAGCAGGGTGGTCTCGGGATGCTCCTCGGCGATCAGTCGCTCGGCGTTGTCGAGCACCTTGCCCACATGCGCCGCGTCGGCCGCGACGACGGCGACGCCGATCGTCGCGCGGCGGTGCAGGTCGTGCGCGCCGACCTCGGCGACCGCCGCCTCGGTGCGCCGGCTGAGGTCGGCGATCAGCGGACGCAGGATCGCGCGCTTCTGCTTCAGCGAGTGCACGTCGCCGAGCAGCACGTCGAGTTCGACCCATCCGATCCACACGGGCTCGAGTATCGCAGGTGGGGCGTCGGTCGCGGTCACGCTGTCGGTGATCAGCCGCGGGCGTTGCGCCACCGGCGCCTGCACCGCGGGCGCCGCACCACCGCACCCGCCTCCACTCCACCCGCCTCCACTCCGCCGGTCACCCGTCACGCGGCGCGCGCCACGCGGGGGAACCGCAGCGGCGGCGGACTGCCCGCCCAGAGGTATCGCCTGGCAAGGCGCGGCGCGAGCGTGACCGCTGTCCCGCCGCCAGGCGGATGCAGCCGGAACTCACCGAGTCGCGCGCGGGTGATCGCCCAGTCGCCGTGATGCAGCTGCATGTGATGGAAGCGGCAGAGCAGGATGCCTCGATCGACATCGGTCTTGCCGCCATCGCGGCACCAGTGGTCGATGTGGTGGGCTTCACAGTAGGAGGCGGGCCGGTCGCAGCCGGTCCAGCGGCAGCCGCCGTCGCGGATCGCCAGTGCGATCTTCTGCTTCGACGTGAACAGTCGCGTTTCGCGGCCCAGATAGAGCGGATTGCCCTCCCGGTCGAGCGTGCATTCGCTCACGCCGGTGTCACAGGCGCGCTGTGCGATCAGCCAGCCCGGAAGGCTCGCGTCGCCGTCTTCGCTGGCCCCCGCCACGGGCACCCCGTCGTGCAGAGCGGTGGCAGCATCCGCGGTGATCACCAGGCGAATGCCGGCCTGCCGGGCGCCGAACACGGTCTCGGCGTCGGCGAGCGCACCGGCGCGCAGCAGGTCGACCAGCAGATCGTAGGCGAGCTGATCGTTGGTGCGCGGGTCGTCGCAGAGCTGTTGCGCGCGTGCCTTCTCGGCGGGGTCGACGAACCGCACCCCGCGGCGCGGCCGCAGGGCGGAGGCGAGCACGTTCTGCGCCCACAGGCCGCCCTCGTCGTCGAAGCAGATCGAGCCGCGGCGCACGCCGTCGGAATCCGTCCACACCCGGAAGGTGCGGCGGGCGAACCGATCGTCGAAGCGCGCCTGCGCCCCGTGCGGATCGAGCACGTCGCGGATCGCGCGGGCCTGCGCGCCGAGCTCCTCCACGGTGCGTTGCGCGGCCTCGTCGATCAGCTGCGTAGCTGCGGCTGCCCACGCGGCACGGGTTTCGGCGTGCGCTGCATCGAGTGCGCTCTGCAGCTCGCGCGCGTCGGCCTGCGCCGCGACGGCACCGGCGGCGACCAGCTGCGCCGCAGTGGTCACCGGCGCACCGTCAACCCCGCCCAGCCCGCGAAGGATCGCGTCGTGCTGGGCCGAGGTGAGCGCGCCCGCGAGCAGCGCCGCACCCAGCGGCGCGTGCCATGGGCCACACGGCCGCGGAATCGACGCAACAGCCGGATCGTCCGGGAGCGCGGCAGAATCGTCGGCTTCCGCCCCGGGCATCCGATCGGCGGGGTCGTCTGCGTCTTCCGCCCCCGGCATCCGATCGGCGGGGTCGAGCCCGGCCAGCAGCGCCTCGCCGAGCCGGATCTGCCGCACCGCCTCGGTGCGGGTGCTGCCGGTGAGGTCCTGGATCAGCGCCGTCGGAGAGCGGTGCCCGCGGGACTGGGACAGGCCCGTGTGTCCGTGGCCCCGGGTGGAACGCGCCGAGGCCACCCCCGCCGCGGCGATACGCATCGCCTCCAGGTCGCGGATCGCGGCCGAAGCCGTCGAGATGACCGCGACCACCTGCGCGTCACCGAGGCTCGCGACAGCATCGGTGACAGACCCACCCGGGCCGCCTGCACCGAGCAGGGCGCGCAGGGTGCCCACCTGCGTGTCGAGATCGGTGAAGATGTCCATGACACCATCCTGGTGAAGACCTCCGACATTCGAACGCCGTTTCGAGCGAAATTCGCCCCCGAAGAAGTCACGAAACGATAACGAAAAGAGGGCGGGTCATCCTTCACCTGGGCGATCCGTCAGGAGCCCCGCCGCCCAGGGGCCACCCGCGCTACTCCAACAGCCAGCCCGTCGGCACCGTCATGGCCAGCCTCGACAGCCTGACCGCCCTCCCCGGCCACACGCGGATCGCCGACGACGTCACCCTGCTGTCACCGGACATCGACCGCTCGCGGCTGCTCTCGAGCGCGCAGATCACCGACACCTACCTCGCCCAGCTCGCATACGCGCACGCCGCGCAACTGGCGACCTTCGATCGGCGCATCAGTCTCGCCGCTATCCCCCACGCCGGCGACATGCTGCTGCAGATTCCGGCCTGAGCTCGGTGGGCCAAGCCTGCCGTCGTCGCGAACGGGGTCGACATGTGGTGTTCCACCAGCCCGCGCAACGCGCGCAACACTCTTGGTAGCATCACTTGCCTCGCGGATTATTTCGTCATACGTTAAAGAAATGAACGAGCACGAGACGGTCAACGGTGTTCCCGTCACCGACGAGCAGATCGCGGCGTGGGCGGATGAAGCCGAAGCGGGCTACGACGTCGAGGCGTTGAAGAAGCGCGGCCGAGGCCGCCCCGGCCGAGGTGCACAGCCGTCGCAGGTCGTCGCGCTCCGCCTCACGGTCGAGGAGATCGCCGCGATCGACGATCGCGCACGGCGAGAGGGCAAGTCCCGCTCCGAGATCATCCGCGAAGCGCTCCGTCTCTCCGCGGCGTGAACGTCCACGCCGCCGCAGCCAAGCACGGGATCACTGCCGAGCCGGCCACCGACCCCTACGCCTCCACCGGCACCCGGGCCGCGGCATCCTGGTCGGCCGCGGTGGCGACCAGCTGACCGCACGCCCCGTCGATGTCCTTGCCGCGTGTGTCGCGGATCGTGGTGGGGATGCCGTGCGCGACGAGCCGGCGCACGAATTCGTCTTGCACCGCCTGCGTCGACGCCGTCCACACCGAACCGGGCGTCGGGTTCAGCGGGATCGGATTCACGTGCACCCACCCGCGCCCGCGCGCGTTCAGCTTCTCGGCCAGCAGGTCGGCCCGCCAGCCGTGATCGTTCATGTCCTTGATCAGCGCGTACTCGATCGATACCCGCCGCCCGGTCGCCTCGAAATAGGCACGCGCCGCATCCAGCGCCTCGTCGACCTTCCACCGCGAATTCACCGGGATCAGCTCGTCGCGCAGCTCGTCGTCCGGCGCGTGCAGCGACAGCGCGAACGTCACCGGGATCTCCTCCGCCGCAAGCTTGCGGATCGCCGGCACCAGCCCCACCGTCGACACGGTGATCCCCCGCGCGCTCATCCCCAGCCCGTGCTTCTTGTCGACCATGACCCGCACGGCATGCATCACCCGCGCGTAGTTCGCCAGCGGCTCGCCCATGCCCATGAACACGATGTTCGACACCCGCTCGCCTTCATGCCCGACCTCGCGCGGGTCGCCGAGCCCGCCGTCGGCGATCAGCCGGTTCGCGCGCACCACCTGCGCCACGATCTCGGCCGCCGACATGTTGCGCGTCAGCCCCGCCTGCCCCGTCGCACAGAACGGGCAGTTCATGCCGCATCCCGCCTGACTCGACACGCACAGCGTGATCCGCCCCGGATACCGCATCAGCACCGACTCGACCAGCGCCCCGTCGTGCAGCTTGTACAAGAACTTGATCGTGTCGCCGCGATCGGTCTGCAAGCGCTTCACCTCGGTCAAAAGCGGCGGCAGCATCGCATGCACGAACTCGGCACGGCCCTCGGCCGGCAGGTCGGTCATCCGCTCCGGGTCATGCGTGAAATGCGTGAAGAAATGCTTCTCCAACTGCTTGGCACGGAATGCCGGCAGCCCCAGCTCCTTCACCTTCTCCACCCGCGCTTCGGGGGTCAGGTCAGCCAGGTGCACCGGAGGCTTACCGCGCCGCGGGCTCGCGAACTGCAGCAGCGGCCGGCCTTCGGCATCCTTCTTCTGAGTCCAGCCCTCGGTGCGCGGGCGCACCTGCGGCGTGCGGGAGGGCGTCGAGGTCATCCTTCAAGGGTAGGGCGCGTCGCCTGCGGACGGGCTTAGCCTGAACCCGTGGATGCGCCGGATCCCCGCGACGACGAGCTGGCCGCGCTGCGGCGGCGCGCGTGGGGGCGGGATGCCGACATCCTGTCCGACCCGCAGGCCGCGGCGCGGCTGGCCGAGCTCGAGGCGAGCAGGCGCGGTGCGGTCGAATCGGATGCCGGCCCGGGGGCGGATGCAGGCGCCGGGGCGGGCGGCGGCCCGGCGAGTGGCGGCGACGCGGTCGGCGCCACGGACGGCGCCAGGCCTCGCCGCGCGGCGCGCTGGCACGTGGCGCTCGTCGCCGCGGTGGGCGCCGTCGGCCTGCTGCTCGGGGCGGGCGCGGCGATCCGCACGTTCACGACCCCTGCGGCGGTGCCCGACGGGTGGGATGCGCGCGTGGCGCAGTCCGGGCCGCCCGAGGCGGTGGCCGCATTCCAGTTCGCCTACGGCGAGCACGGACAGGTGCTCGCGCGCGTGCCGGTCGTAGCCGCCACCCCCGCGCCCACGGCGACCACGCTTCGCTGGTTCGTGCCGATCGGATCGTTCTTCGGCGCCCAGGTGGCGGCCTCCCCGCCGGTGGGCGACGATCGCGTATGCCTGCTGGTCGGCGCCGCGCACACCCACCTGCGCTGCGTGTCGAAGCGGCTGTTCGACGACGGTGCGCTCATGGTCACGGTGCCCTACAGTGACCTGCCCGACGGGCAGCGCCCGGCGGGGATGCGTCCGGCGAACAGCGTGGGCTACTGGTGGACGCCCGACGGCTCGCTCGCGCTCGTGCTGGGGGTGGGCAGCGTCGGGGGGTAGTGCTCGGGTCGTTCTGTGGCGCGCGTGCGCGGCATCCACTCAATCGAGGAAGATGTCGGGGAACAGTGCCGTGTCGGGCGTGCCAGGCACGGCCGCGTAGCCCGACAGGTCGGTGAACCCGGCCTGCGCCAGCACGTCCTCGACGATCAGCGTCTGGCCCGTGCAGTCGCGCGCGGGGCGCGTGAGCACGGCGTGCGCGGCATCCGCATAGATCTCGGGCGTGCGGCTCGCGGCCATCACGCGGTCGCCGCCGAGCAGATTCTGCACCGCCGCCGTGGCGA
>CAYLMS010000061.1:0-7716 GCA_964384455.1 uncultured Microbacterium sp.
CACCATCCGCGAGCTCGTCGCGACCGGGTCGACGGTGCTGCTGACCACGCAGTACCTCGACGAGGCCGAGCAGCTCGCCGACCGGATCGCGGTGATCGACCGCGGCCGGGTGGTGGCCGAAGGCACCTCCGACGAGTTGAAGGCGTCGGTGGGCACCTCCAGCCTGCAGCTGCGACTGCAGGATGCTGCCGACACCGAGGATGCGATGCGCGCCATCGCCCAGGTGCTCGGGGTGCGCGCGACACTCTCGCCCGAGGCATCCCGCCTCACCGCACCGATGGCCGACGCCGACCGCGTCACCGAGCTGCTGATCACCCTGCGCGAGGCGGGCATCCGCCTGTCCGAGCTGAGCGTGCAGAAGCCCACCCTCGACGAGGTGTTCCTCACCATCACCGGCCACGATGCCGGCGACCAGTCCTCCCCCGAGCGCGACTCGGAATCCGAGCAGAAGGAAGAGGTGCGCGCATGACCGCTCTCGCTCCCACGCAGATCGTGCCGGCGGCCGACCGCAGGCTGCGCAGGTACACGAGCGTGCAGCAGACGCTGCAGAACACGTTCACGATGGCCGCGCGCGGCCTGATCAAGATCCGCCGCACGCCCGAACAGCTGATCGATGTCACCGTGCAGCCGATCATCTTCACGGTGATGTTCGCCTACATCTTCGGCGGCGCGATCGCCGGTAACGTGCAGAACTACCTGCCGCTGCTGATCCCCGGCATCGTCGTGCAGACCGTGATCACGACCTCGGTGGTCACCGGCACGCAGCTGCGCGAAGACATGGACAAGGGGGTGTTCGACCGCTTCCGCTCCCTGCCGATCGCTCGGATCGCGCCGTTGTCGGGCGCCCTGCTGGCCGACACCGTGCGGTACACCATCGCCACGACGCTCACCTTCGTGATGGGCTTCATCATGGGCTACCACCCGGCCGGCGGCTTCGGCAGCGTCGTGGTCGCGGGTCTGCTGGTGATCGCGTGCTCCTGGGCGATCAGCTGGATCTTCGCGTTCTTCGGCGTGATCGCCCGCACCGCGGGCAGTGTGCAGGGCATCTCGATGCTGATCCTGTTCCCGCTGACGTTCCTCTCCAACGCCTATGTGCCGGTGGACACGATGCCCGACTGGCTTCGCTGGTTCGCGACCATCAACCCGGTGTCGCACCTCGTGACCGCGGTGCGCCAACTGGCGAACCACGCCACCTTCGGCTCGGATGCGTGGGTGTCGCTGCTGGGTGCGGCGGTGATCGTCGCCGTGTTCGCGCCCCTCACGGTGCGCGCCTACATGCGCAAGGCCTGATCCGTCAGCAACTCCAGGGCGCGGGGCGCCCGCAGCTCGGCCGCGAGGTCGGATGCGGCGCCCCGCGCCTGCTGCACGCTGTGGGCTCCGGCGATCCGAGTCGCGTGGGTGCGGTGGTCAGCCAGGTGCAGGCTCGGGAGGTCCTGCCGCGCACCGAGCACCTCGGCCAGGGCGAGCAGTTCCAGGCCCTGCGCCCGCGTCGCCGGCCGGGTGAGCACCCAGGCGGACATCCCGGTGAGCACCGTGCCCAGTACGGGCTTGTCCACGCGGTCAGGGTGCGCGCGCACGTTGGCGAGGGCGCGCGTGCGCAGACGCTGGGCCCAGGCGTTCAGTGTGTCGAGGGAGAGGGAACCGTCCAGCGCGCTCGCCGCGACGAATCCGGACAGCGCCATCAGATACCAGGGCGAGGCGCGCAGCACCGTCGTCGTGAAGCTGTCCAGCCCGCGCCGGTAGAGCACTGCGGCCGTGGCGGGGTCTCCCGCGGTGCGTTCGGCCTCGGCGAGTCCGAACCACCCGATCGCGCTGAGCTCCCGCCCGTCGGCGGTGGCATCGCCCACCCGGATCAGCTCCGTGAACAGATCGCGACTCTCGTCGATGCGTCCGAGGGAGACGAACGCCGCACCCCGCACCCACACCTGCTGGCGGGTCCAGCCGTCGGCAGCGAACGCGCGTTGCACGGGCTCGGCCCGCTCCAACCACGCCAGTGCGTCGGCTGCACGTCCGGTCTGACTCGACAGTCCCGCCACGTTGGCGGCGCTCGTGGCCGCGAACCACGGAAGGTCGTGGGTGCGTGCCAGCTCCCACGCGCGGCCGCTGGCAGCCAGTGCCGTGTCGAGGTCGCCGTCGTTCTCGGCGAACTGGCTGCGCATCTGCGCGCCGATCAGGGCTTCGGCAGGGTCCGACGAGGCGCCCAGCTCGTCGATGACCGCGTCGATGCGTTCCGGGGTGTCCGCGGCTCCTGCGAGCCTCGCCATCGCACGGAACAGCGGGGTCGTCCGCGGGTCGGCAGACAGGCGCCGCAACCGCGGCGGAACTCTGGGGCTCAGCCGCTCCTGCGCGTAGGCCGCCCCGGCGACGGCGAACGTGAACGCGAGCACCAGGGCGTCGGCGGGCGCGTCGTCGTCGCGCAGTCGCAGTGCCGCGGCGACGGCCGTCGGGACGAACGCGATGAGCTCCGTGAACAGCCCGTGAGCGATCCACGCCTGGGCCAGCAGCGCGTAGCAGCGCACGACGTCGGCATCACGTCCGCTCTGGTCGGCCCGGCGCAGCAGCAGCACCAGGTTGTCCTGTTCGGCATGCAGGCGACGGGACACCTCCGGGGTCAGGGCGTCGACCAGGTGCGCCTCGGCGAGGCTGCGCACCCACGTGAACGCGGCATCCCAGGCCTGGTCGGTGCATCCGTCCTCATCCAGCCGCAGCAGCGCGAATTCGCGGACCGTCTCCAGCATCCGCAGCCGGACACCCCCCGTCACCGGGTCGTCGGCGACCACCAGCAGCGACTGGGCGACGAGTCTGTCCAGCACGTCGTCGACCGGTGTGCCGAGCACGCCTTCGGCGACCTCCGCGGTGAAACCGCCCGGCAGCACCGAGAGCCGGGCCAGCGCGCCGCGTGCCTCGGGATCCAGCAGTTCCCAGCTCCAGGCGATCACCGCCTCGAGGGTGCGGTGGCGGTCGGGCGCCGCCCGGTCACCGGTGGTCAGCAGAGCGAACCTGTCGCGCAGTCGCTCCTCGATCTGTGCCGGCGTCATGGTGCGCACGCGCGCCGCCGCGAGCTCGATCGCGAGCGGCAGGCCGTCAAGCCGGTCGCACAGTCGCGCGACGACCTCCTCAGGCAGATGCGCCGCGGGTCGTGCCACCCGCGCGCGTTCGAGGAACAGGCGCACCGCGGGTGGTTCCTCCCCGGCACCATCGCCGGTGCGGGACGACAAAGGCGCCAGCGGGTACACCGCCTCCGCCGCGATCGACAGCGGGGCGCGGCTGGTGGCCAGCACCCGGAGCGTCTGGACGGCCGCCAGCGCGTCGGCCGTCCACACGGCGACCGCGTCGACCACCTGCTCGCAGTTGTCGAGCACGAGCAGCGTCGTCTGCTCGGACAAGGCCGCCAGCATCCGCGCGCGCAGGTCGGGCAGCGTCGGCGCATCGGCCAGGCGGCGAGGCGTGGCGGCCTCGGTGATCCCGAGCGCGGCCGCCACCGCGGCCTCGACATCCTCACCGTCGCGCACGCTCGCCAGCGGCACGAACACGACGGCGGGGGCGGCGGCGGCAGCAGCCACCGCCTGTGCGAGGCGGGTCTTGCCGAGCCCTCCGGGACCCAGCACGCTCACCAGGCGCGATGCGGAGAGCAGCCCGCGGACCGCGGCCACGTCGCCTTCCCGACCGATCAGCTGGTTCGGCTCGGCCCGCAGTCCCGACCTGATGCGCACCGACGCGCGGGTCGCGCCGCTCTGGAGCAGCTGAGCGTTGTCGTCGACCGCCGCCTGCGACGGCGAGGCGCCGAGGTCGTCGCGCAGACGCCGGCGCAGCGCGGCGAACACGGCCAGTGCGTCCTGGGCGCGCCCGGCGGCGTCGAGCGCCCGCATCAGCTCGAGCGCGGCCGGCTCGTCGTACGGCCGGGACTCGACGATCGCCGCGAGCGCGTCGGCCGCTTCTGCGGCGCGCCCCAGCGCGAGCAGCGCACGGGCGCGCTGCAGCGTCAGCGCCTCGCGCACCGCGATCGCCGCTGCGGCGAGCTCGCCCGCCACCGGTGCGCTGCCGAGGTCGGCGCCCGGCTGCCCCCGCCACAGCGCGAGCGCCTCGTCGGCCAGCGTCAGTCGCGCGGGATCGCCGGCGGCAAGAGCGGATGCGGCATCCCGCAGGCTGCGCGCCCGGCCGAGGTCGATCTCGTCGGCGGTGACGCCGAGCGCATAGCCGCCGGGCACGCTGCGCACCAGCGCGCTCCCCGCGGCCGCCCGCACGCGGGAGACCAGGGTCTGCAGCGCTGCGCGCGCGTTCTGCGGCGGCTCGTCGCCCCACAGGTCGTCGCTCAGCGCCTCGACGCTGCACGGCGCACCGGCGGCCAGGGCCAGTGCCGCGACGAGGGCGCGCATGTGGGCACCGGGCAGGGGTGCCACCGCCGCGCCCGATGACGCCTCCACGGGGCCGAGCACGGCGACACGGAGGCCTGCAGCGAGGTCGGGCACATCGAGAGCCTAGTCACCGCAGCCGACGCCGCCGCGCCGGCCGCGCGTCGCAGGCGTCGCGGGCCTAGCGTGGAGCCATGGCGACTGTGCGCGATGCCCGCGTCGATGACCTCGACGCGCGTGCCCTGCTGGAGGAGTACTTCGCGTTCCGCACCACCGGATTCGCCGCTCTCGGCGTGCGCTATTCGGCGGTGCTCCCTGACGCGGGCGGGTTCACGCCACCCGCTGGCCTGTTCCTCCTGGCCGTCGACGGCGACGTCGCGGTCGGCTGCGGCGGCATCCGGCGCCTGCCCGACGGCCCGGCGGGGGCGCGGTGGGAGCTCAAGCACCTCTATCTGCGCGAGTCCGCCCGCGGACACGGCTGGGGGCGGATGCTGCTCGACGCGCTGGAACGCCGCGCGCGCGAGTTCGGCGCGACCGAGCTGGTGCTAGATACCCACCACTCGCTGGATGCCGCCGCCGCGCTGTACCGCACGGCGGGGTTCACCGCGACCGAGCCGTACAACGACAACCCCAACGCGACCGTGTGGCTGGCGAAGCGCCTGGCCTGAGCCGCCCGGCGAAGCGGGCATCGGGCCGGGCCCGCCGCCCGGCGAAGCGGGCATCGGGCCTGAGCCCGCCGTCCGGCGCCGCGGCATGTCCCAGATTCTCGGGTTCAGCGCCCCGGGATGCCGAGATTCTGGGACACAGCGCCGAGAAAGTGGGACACGACCCCGAGAAAGTGGGACACGACCCCGAGAAAGTGGGACACGGCCTCGGTCAGACGGGCATGGGTTCGGGCAGGCCGGTGCGTAGCTCGAACGGCAGGTGGCCGAGGTCGTTGTGCGAGAGCACGGTCCACGGCCGCCCGGGGCGCTGCGCGAGCACCGTGAGGCCGCAGTTGGCCTGATGCAGCGTCATCCAGCGCCATTCGGGCGCCTGCAGCACCTCGCGCACGAACCAGGCGATCACGAAGTTGTGTGTGATCAGCAGTTCGTGCACCTCGCCACGCGTGCGCGCCAAGAACTCCGCCGCCGCGTCGGCGAGCTGCGCCCGCCCCGCCTCCACCTCGGCCTCGGTGACCGCTCCGAAGAACGACTCGTAGGCCACCGGGGTGTCGTCCGTCATGCCGGTGGGGATGCAGTCGAACAGCAAGGCGCTGGGCTGGGGCGACACCGAGGGCAGCCGCTCGGCCACGATCGCCGCGGTCTGCGCCGCGCGCTGCAGCGGCGAATGCCGCACCGAGTCCAGCGGCACCCCCGACAGCCGATCCGCCAGCAACTGCGCCTGGCGCCTGCCGCGAGGCGACAGGGGACCGTCGATCAGACCGTGCTCGGCATCCTGGTGCTCGCCGTGGCGCGCCAGGTAGAGGTAATGCGTCACTGACTCTTTCGCTTCGTCGTCATTCGGTGGCGCGCGCGATGTCGGCGAGCTGGCCGCGGCTGAGCCGCACTCCCACTCCCTGCACGAGCTCATCGACGTGGGCTGTCGTGAACGCGTTGACGATCGGCGCCACCACCGTCTTCTGCGCCAACAGCCAGCCTACCGCGACGGCCGCGTCGGGCACGCCCAGTTCCGCCGCCACGGCGTCCAGCGCGCGCAGTGCGCGCCCGCCTCGCTTGTTCATGCTGCCGGCGAGCTGCGCGGCGCGCACCGTGAGGCTGCTCTTGACCCGCGACCGGTGCCCGCCCGCGAGGAAGCCATGCTGCAGCGCGTGCGACGGCGTGACGGCGATACCCTGCGCTCCCGCCACGAGCCGCAGGTCTCCCTCGAAGTCCGCGCGACGCAGCACGTTGTACGGCGCGTCGAGCACGGTGATGCGGGGGTAGCCGGCCGAGGCGAGGATGCGAGCCTCCACCAGCCGTTCCGGGCTGAAGCCGTAGGCGCCGAGCGCGCGCGCCTTGCCTGATTCGACCAGCCACTCGGCCGTGGCGAGCGTGTCGTCGAGGATCGCGCCCTCGTCGCTGCTGGCATCCAGATAGAGCACGTCGATGCGATCGGTGCCCAGCCGCTGCAGCGAGGCCTCGACGGCGCGCACCAGGTTGACCGGCCCGAGACCCGGATTGTCGGGGTGGCTGCCCACCCGGGTCGCGAGCACGATCTCGTCGCGACGGCCTCGCGCACTCAGCCACTCTCCGACGATGTGCTCGCTGCGGCCGCCCGAGAAACTGTCGGCCGTGTGCACCGCGTTGCCGCCGAGCTCGACATAGCGGTCGAGCAGTTCGTGACTGGTGGGCAGGTCGACGTTCCAGCCGAATTCCGCCGCACCCAGGATCAGGGGGAACACCCGCAGCCCGCTCTCGCCGAGCGGCACGCGCACCGCCGAGCCGACCGGCGGCCCCTGCACCGGGATGGGCGCAGAGGGATGCGGGATGCCGGTGCGGGCGCCGCGGCGCAGCACCGCCCCGCCTCCGGGCACAGCGCCGGACGCCGACGGCGAAGCCGCCGAGCCGACGCCGAAGATGCTCATCTGCCCACTCCTTCATGAGTCCGCTGCCGAGGCGGATCACTCACGATCTGCGCGCCCCCCGGCGCGTACTGTCAGGCTAGGCCACCGTCGGCTGTACGGCGGTCAACCAGGCAACGCAACCGTGAATATTCCATAACGCTTGGATCACGACACATGCAAGAGGGCCCGGATGCCTCGTCTGAGACATCCGGGCCCTCTGTGCGGGATCAGCCCTCCGCGGGCGCCGCGTCGGCGGTCTCGTCGACCACCGGCTCGAGCGACAGCTTGCCGCGGTCGTCGACCTTGGTGATGCGCACGAGCAGCTTCTGGCCCACACCGAGCACGTCGTCGACGTTCTCGACGCGCTTGCCGCCGGCGAGCTTGCGCACCTCGCTGATGTGCAGCAGGCCGTCGCGCCCCGGCATCAGCGACACGAAGGCGCCGAAGGCCGCGATCTTCACCACGGTGCCGAGGAACTGCTCGCCCACTTCGGGGTTGTGCGGGTTGGCGATCGCGTTGACCTGCGCACGCGCGGCCTCGGCCGACGGGCCGTCCACGGCGCCGATGTAGACGGTGCCGTCCTCCTCGATGGAGATGTCGGCGCCGGTGGCGTCCTGGATCGCGTTGATCGTCTTGCCCTTGGGCCCGATCAGCTCGCCGATCTTGTCGACCGGGATCTGCACGCTGATCACGCGGGGCGCGGTCGGAGCCATCTCGTCGGGGCCGTCGATCGCCGCGTTCAGCACGCCGAGGATCGTCAGGCGCGCATCGTGCGCCTGCGCCAGCGCGGCCGTGAGCACCGACGACGGGATGCCGTCG